>JALGTT010000320.1 GCA_029821235.1 Candidatus Hebobacteria bacterium
CTCCTTCGGGCCGAAGGGCTCGCCGGCGATGACGAAGGTGTCCCAGACCTCGCCGGACTTACAGACCACGTCTGCGGTGACCCGCTCGCCATCCACGTGCACGAAGACCGAGAACAGCATTTCGTTTTCGAGGTCCTCGTCGTAGGGAAAGAAGCGGTCCACGCGCCCGGGCACGTGGAGCATGATCTGCTGCTCGTCCGCGCTGATGCCCATGTAGGAGTCGCCCGGCGCCTGTTCGGCCAGCCGGTCGAGCAGGTAGACCCCGGCCCCGGCCACGCCGGAGATCAGGTAGTGAATCCCGTGCCGCTGGGTGTGATAGTAGTAGTGGTCGTGTCCGCCGAAGACCGCGGTCACCCGCCCCTCGATCATCGCCTTCACCAGTTCGGTCTCCGTGTTGGGCACCTCGTCCTCGTCCTTGTGGCCGATGGTGTAGAAGGGGATGTGGCGGAACACGAAGACGTGGTCGTACTTGTCGCGGTCGGCCAGTTCCCGGCGGAGGAAGGCGAGGTGCTCGGGGGGCACCTGGCGCCACTCCACGTCCATCCCCAGTACGATGAACTTGGCGTTGCGGAAGGTGAAGGCATAGTTCTGATCGGAGAGGCCGTAGAAGCGAAGGAAGTTCGCGACTCCCTCGTCATAGTCGTCTGCGACCTCGTGGTTGCCGATCACCGGCCAGGTGGCGTACTTGCGCATGAACCAGCCCGCGTTGTCGCTCAACTCCTTCCACTCGGCGAGGGCCTTGGGGCCCGCTCCCCGCGCCACCATGTCGCCCACGTGGACGACGAAGTGCGGCGAGCGGGTGTCCACCATCTGCAGGAGGGAGATCAGCGGCGGGTCGCCATAGGAGTCACCGAAGACCGCAAAGGTGTATCTGTCGTCGGTGCACCTTTCCGCCGCGGCCGACATCAGCGGCGCAGGGTTGTAGGTCGGCCCCTGCCAAAGGGCCGGGGCCGCTTCTTCGTCGGCGAGCGCCGCCGGGGCCAGCACCAACAGCCCAAGGAGGAGCAGGAATACGAGCCAAGGCGTTCGGTTCATCATGTGTCCTTTCTCTGCCGCCGCGGAAACCGGCGGCCGTGTGCAGCCAGCCTATGTTGTGGACTTCGGGTTTTGCCGAGAGATACCTATTCGGCGCGCGCCATCCGCTCCAGGCGGGCGATGCGCTGCTCCACCGGGGGATGGGTGCTGAACAGAGACATCAGCCCCCGCGCGGTGAACGGATTGACGATGAACATGTGCGCGGTGGCGGGGTTGGCCTTCATGGGGGCGCGGCGGGTCGAGTCGTGCAGCGCGGCCAGCGCCCGCGCCAGAGCCCTCGGGTTTCCGCAGAGTTTCGCGCCGGAGGCGTCGGCCTGGTATTCGCGGGAGCGGGAGATGGCCATCTGGATCAACAGCGCGGCGAACATGCCGAAGATGGAGACGGCGATCAGGGCGAGCGGATTGCCGCCGCGGTTGTCGTCACGGCCGCCTCCGCCGAAGATGGCGGCGAACTGGGCCATGCGGGCGAGGATCATGATCGCCCCCGCCAGGGTGGCGGCGATGGTGCCGATCAGGATATCCCTGTTCCGCACATGGGCCAACTCGTGCGCGATCACGCCCTCCAACTCCTCCTCATCCAGGATCTGCAGCAGTCCCTCGGTGGCCGCCACCGCCGCGTGCTGGGGATTGCGGCCGGTGGCGAAGGCGTTCGGGGCCTGCTGGGGTAGAATGTACACCTTGGGCATGGGCAGGTTGCCCTTTTCGGCCAGCCGCCGCACCACCCGGTAGAGGACCGGGGCCGCCGCCTCGTCCACCTCCCGGGCGCGGTACATGGCGAGCACGATCTTGTCCGAGAACCAGTAACTGAAGAAGTTCATCACCACCGCGAAGCCGAGCGCGATCACCATCCCGCCCCGGCCGCCGATCGCATCGCCGATCAGCACCAGGAGCATGGTCAACGCAGCCATCAGAAACACGGTCTTGAACGTATTCATACACCAAACCTCCGATACTCCTGAGGGAGATCAACCGCGATTATACCCAGGAAGAGGCCTTCGGGGAAGGGCGGATGGCCGCAGATTACAAATCCGCGCCACAGGGGGCGATTGGCCCGCCGCGAATGCCGCGTCTCTTCGGCAGCGGGGATGCGCTGGGCGGTATCTCCGCCCCGCCGGACCCGGCTCAGTCTCCGGTAACGACTTGCCGATAGTCGCCGGCATTCTCATCCAGGTAGTATATCACCGCCGCCTTCTCCCCGATCACCTCGATGGCGTCGTGCTCGAGATCGAGGCGGCCTTCGGGGGAGGCGGAGCCCTCCGGGCCCTCCAGCCAGTGCCGGACGATCCCCGGGTGTCGGG
>JALGTT010000321.1 GCA_029821235.1 Candidatus Hebobacteria bacterium
CTTCCCATTCCGAACAGAGAAGCTAAGCCCTCCAGCGCCGATGGTACTGCGGGCACAAGCCCGTGGGAGAGTAGGTCGTTGCCGGGAGCATTTTCTTTGGCCAGGGCGGGCGCAGGAGCCGATTCCGCCTGCGACTTCGAAGGGCACGGATGCCCGCCGAAATGGCAGGAACACCGTCTCCGGTCTTCGAATCCCCCTTTCGGGAGGTCGCTGATGACACTCATCCCGGAGAACGTCCAGCGCGCAAGCCACTGGCTCGACGCCGCCCGCCGCCTCGGCGCGGCGGAGGCGAAGGTGATCTCGCCGGAGACGGTGGTCACCGCCACCTGGGTGCGGCTGAAGTGCCAATTCGGGTGCGGGGGCTACGGCCGACGCCTCACCTGCCCCCCTTACTCGCCCACGCCGGAGACCACCCGCAAGATGCTCGACGAGTATTCGGTCGCCATCCTCGTGCACTGCCCCGGGGAGGGCGAGTGGCGCTCGGTCAAGCGCGTCGTGGCCGACCTGGAGCGGGAGGTCTTCCTCGCCGGCCACCACAAGGCCTTCGCCTTCGGCTCCGGCCCGTGCGACCTGTGCGACGAGTGCAACCTTCAGTTCTGCGAATACCCCCACCAGGCCCGCCCGGCGATGGAGGCCGCGGGCATCGATGTCTTCGCCACCGCCCGCGCCAACGGCTTCCCCATCGAGGTGGTGAAGGACAAAGGGTGTGAGCAGAACTACTATGGGTTGGTGTTGGTGGAGTGAGACGCCTACACCCCCCCCACCTGAGGGGCTGTGGTATAATCTCTTGAGGATGGTGCTGGGCGATGACCGCGCATATCAACGTCAATCGGGCGAGACTGGCCGACTTCTGCCGACGCCACCACATCCGAAGGCTGGCGCTGTTCGGGTCCGTGTTGCGAGATGATTTCGGACCCGAGAGCGATGTGGATGTTCTGGTGGAGTTCGAACCTGGCCACGTCCCCGGCCTCGCGTTCATAGAGATCGAGGCAGAGCTTTCCGAGCTGATCGGCCGCAAGGTGGATCTGAGCACTCCGGGATTCCTCAGTCCGTATCTGCGCGATGAGGTCCGCAGCCAGGCAGAGGTCCAGTATGCCGCGCCATGATCCGGCCATCGCTCTCCGGCAGATGCGTGATCATGCCGGTGAGGCCATTGCGATGGCAGCAGGCAGACAACGCTCGGATTTGGACTCCGATCGGATGCTTGCCCTTGCGCTAACCCATTTGGTGGAGATCACGGGAGAGGCGGCCAATCGGGTGCCGTCGGAAGAACAGATCCGGTACCCGCAGATTCCTTGGAAGCAACTGGTCGGGATGCGCAATCGGCTCATACACGCCTATGACCAGGTGGACCTCGATATCCTGTGGCAGGTAGTCACCAGTGATCTGCCAGCACTCATGACGGAGCTTGACAGGATCATCGCGTCCCAGCAGTAGGCGCGGGCATCTCAGTACCCCGCCTCCTTGCCCACCCCGTTCGATGGTTCCTCGCCTGCAAAGGGTGGAGGCTTTCTCCGCCGAATCCATGCCTCGGATCCTTGCAGGGAGGTGATCATGCGTATCGGCATCGTCGGCTCGGAGAACAGCCATACCATCCACATCGCGAAGTCGCTCAACATTGACCGGGAGGTGCCCGGTTTCGAGGTCACTCATGTCTGGGGGGAGACGGAGGAGCTGGCCCGCAAGGCGGCCGAGGAGGGGAGGATCCCGAACATCGTCGCGGACCCGCCCGACATGATCGGGCAGGTGGACGCGGTGCTGGTGGACCATCGGCACGGCAAGTATCACCTGCCGGCGGCGCGGCCGTTCGTGGAGGCCGGGATTCCGGTGTTCGTGGACAAGCCGTTCTGCACCAGCCTCGCCGAGGGGGTGGAGTTCGTGCGGTTCGCCCGCGCCAAGGGGGTGCCCATCACCTCCTACAGCGTGCTCTCTCTCCAGCAGTCGGCGGTCCGCTTCGCGGAGGAGATGAAGAAGCTGGGGAGGCTGCGCGCGCTCGTCACCGCCGGCCCCGCGGAGATAGACAGCGAGTACGGCGGGGTGTTCTTCTACGCCATCCATCAGGTGGATTTGATCTGCACCCTGCTGGACGCGGTTCCCGTCCAGGTGAGCACGGTGCGCCACGGGGACGACGGAGTCGCCACCATCACCTTCGAGGAGGGCCCCATCGCGGTGGTCAATTGTCTGAAGGATTGGTGGGCGGCCGGGTTCGTCGCCACGGCATGCGGGGACGAGGGCGTCCAGCACTCCCCCCTGCCCTTCGACGAGAAGATGTACCTCGCCGGCATCAAGCGGTTCTGCGAGATGTTCGAGACCGG
>JALGTT010000322.1 GCA_029821235.1 Candidatus Hebobacteria bacterium
CCGACCCCGCCGCCGGCCCGAGATCGTGCAAGGGGACCGCGGCTACAGCAGCGACGAGCACCGTCGCTGGCTGCGCACCAAGGGAATTCGCCCCCTGCTGGGGAGAGTGGGCAGTCCTCATGGCAGCGGTCTGGGCAAGACGCGATGGGTGGTCGAGCGGACGCTGGCCTGGCTGCACCACTTCCGCCGTCTGCGCATCCGCTGGGAGCGCCGAGCTGACATCCACCTCGCCTTCCTCAATCTCGCCTGCTCCCTCATCGCCTTCAATTTCCTTCAGAAAGGGTTTTGTTAGAATCTCTCCACAGACTCGCGGAAATAGGGATTCCTGACCGCAGAGGCGACGACCAAGTCCACGGGCCGGCCGAACAGCGCCTCCAGGGCTTCCAGCAGGCCGAAGTAGCGGTCGGCGCAGCCAGGTCCCGTTGGCTGCTCGAACTCCACCAGGAAATCGAGATCGCCTGGCTGAGACGGAGATCTCCCTTGAGCCGCCGACCCGAAGAGCTCCAGACGTCGCACCCCGAAGCGACGACACAGTGCCTCCAGCTCAGTCCGATGTCGCACAATCTCCTGCCGCATCGCAGGCCTCCTCAGCCAACACGACAACACGCTCCACACTTACACCGGAATCCCCCCGGCACGGTCGTTCGGCCCGACCCAGGCCGCCTCGGCTGCTCCGCCCGGATAGTGCCCATGGTCGCACGAAGGTTGCCAGCGCAACCCGCGCAGTAGGGCTAGGTGCGCACCACTAGCTTCACCTCCACCTCGCATCCCAGGGCACGTGCGACCCGTTGGATCGTATCCAGGGTGGGCCTCACCGCCCCGCTCTCCAGACGCGCGATGGCGGGTTGCTTCAGGCCCGCGCGCCGCGCCACTTCGCTCTGGGAGAGTCCTTGGCGCTTGCGCAACCGGAGGAGTTCTCGCGCCACCTTGTAGGCTGCCTCGCGCTCCCTCCAGAGCAGCCGGAACTCCTCGTCGTGCAGCTCTTCCTCCAGCCAGTCGTCTACCGTCACCCTCTTCCCAACCATATCATCTGCTCTCCCTGCGCAGCCAATCCCTCCGCCAAGTTCCACCGACGACCCCCCGTGCTTTCCGCCGCCTTCTCTCCGCTAGCCGCTCACTACTGCCAGCCTGCTTCCCTCAAGGCTCCTCCCCGGCGACGATGATACGCCGTATCTGGGATCGACAGCGGCCGATGCTGACCTGGCACTACGTCATCCTCATCTGCCAGGTGAGCCGAGTCTGGATTCCCTCTTGCGCATTGTGGGAGCAGGGAAGTCACCGCGACTCCAGCCAGCCCGAGAGCCGATCCCGCAGACGCCGGGCCGCGCCGAGGGCGGCCTCGGCTTCAGTGCTGGTGACGATGCCAGCGCGTTCGTAGACGGAGAGGCTGCGCTTCTTCCGGTAGTCTTGGAGCTCTTTGACCTCCGCAGGCGCAAGCCCAAGGGTGTATTCGAGGGACTCGATGAGCCGCCAGTGGTGGGCAAGGGAGCCATGCCGCACCCGGTAGCCAGACGCTGCCAGCGCGGCGGCCGCGATGGCCAAACAGGCAGTGTGCGCGTGGCCGAGCCGGCCGTCGTCGGACTCCACTGTCTCCGCATCGCGTATCTCGCGATCCGCAACCGCCCTCAGTTCGGCGATCAGGTTGCTGTCCGGCGGCTCTGCCACCAGATCATCCCGATGCAGCTTCGCCCAATCGCTCAAGGTCATTGGAACTTCCTATCAGCATGATCTTCGGTTCCCGCAACACCCGCATCAGGAAATGATGTCTCCCCTTCAGCCTCTCCGCGAACTCCTGCGGCGAGTAGACCGTGGGAGTAATCTGCCGGCCCAGGTGCTCCTGTGCCGGGAGCAACGCAGCAGAGATGTCGGCAAAAGAGGCATCGCCGACGATGAGCACGTCCACATCGCTCCTCGCGTCCCCACTGCCCCTGGCCATGCTCCCGAAGATGAATGCCAGGTCGACACCCTCAACCTGGGCAAGTGCCTCCCGCACTACGTCGGCCAGGCCGGCGGTCTTGAGCATCAGCGCTTGCAGTTCCGGGAATATGGGGCACTCGCGGTTGGCTCGGTAGTAGGTGAGATTGGCACGGTCTTCTCTGACCAGGATACCGGAGTCAGCGAGCAGTTTCAGCTCGTCGTGCACGGTGGCCGGCGAGAGTGACGTGCGCCGCGCAATCTCCCGCAGGTGCCGCTCCTGAGTAGGGTCGAGAAGCATCAAAGCCAAGATGGACCGGCGCGCAGTCGGCCATAGGACTTCCGCGAGGGTTCTCGGTCTCTTCTTCTGCTTTGTTCGCATATCACGAATGAGTATCCGGATTTTCCGAACACATGTCAAGACCCCGAATGTCTGACGGTTACCCACTTTTGGCTTCCTGGTAGAGGGTTCTACGGAGAGAGGGAGGGGCGTCGAGCCACTCCAGGGCGAGGGAGAGGAAGGAGAGTTTACCGCGGGCGGTGATGA
>JALGTT010000323.1 GCA_029821235.1 Candidatus Hebobacteria bacterium
TCCAACGGGTCCTCGGTGGGGGCGAACGACACGCTGTAGCCGCCGGCCGTCTTCAGCCACGGCGACACGCGGTTGAGCGTTCTCATCAGCACCAGTTGCTCTCTCGCCTTCTCGACCGTGCGCGTCTCGTCACACAGGGTGTAACTGAACGGAAGCCACTGCTGCTCCTTCGCGTGCTTCTCCACCGCAGCCCACACGCGCCGCGCGATCTCCTCGAACGGCAGCCCGTATTTCTCCTCCAGCGCGGCCCCCGTCTGGCCCTTGGTGTAACTGTAGATGTCGTAGAGTCCCTGGATCACGAACCCGCCGTAGTTGTTGAACTCCCACCGGAAGCCGGCCGCTTTCGCCTGAGCCACGAACTTGTCCGCCGCGGTGAAGTCCATCACCGCCTGGCCCGACTCGTCCAGCCCCAGGAAGCGGATGCGCGGCCCCCCGCTGAAGGAGGTGAATCCCCGCGCTCGGAAGGCCCGGAACACCTCTGCCTGCACGGCGTCGTAAGCCTCTCCCTTGAAGGGAAGGTCCGGCCTGATATTCCAGAAGCCTGACAGGAAGTCGGCCTCCTCCAGCGCGAACGGAAGCACCCGAAGGCGGATGGGCACCTCCACGGGGCCCTGCGCGAGGCGAATCGTTAGCATCCCCTCGTATTCTCCCGGCGCCGCCTCCGCCAGCACCTCCACGGTGAGCCAGAACTGGCGCGTCAGGTCCTTGGGCAGGTTCACGCGGGAGACTCTCGCGAGATACCGGGGAGTTATCCGGGGATCACACCCGCCTCCCCTCGCAGGTCGGATACGTCGAGTTCCGCGCTGCCCAGATCCCGCAGGGGCCTGATCGCCACCGTGAGGGATCGCCGCTCCCCGCGGGCGGCAAACGCCTCCAGGCTGCCGCCCAACTGCTCCTGCTTCGGCCGGGTCGAGAAGTACACCGTGTCCTCGATGCGGGGCCGGAACAACTGGTATCCCCGCTCCTCGTCCGCGGCGGTGACGGGCGCGGGATTCTCGGTCTCCGGCAGGGGCAATTCCACGGCGCGCGATCGGAACTCCTCCCTCTGCTGGAAGAGCACCTCCACCGACCACTTCTCCGCCTCCTCCGCGCCCGCGGGGTACAAGATCAACCCTGCCACCCGCCTGGCATTCGGGCCGTCCGCGCCCACCTTCAGGTCGAAGCGCGAAAGAGATAACTCATGTATACGTCCCACAGGTCCGCGCCCGGAAGGGGCTCGGTGTCCTGGAAATGGCAGATGTGGTCCATCTTCCCCCACCTGCCTCTCCCCTCCACGATCTTCCAGCCGCGCCCATAGAGTTCGCGCTTGGTGTATTGCGCCTGCTCTCCGGACCAGTAGCCCAATCCCTCGAAGAAGACCACTATGCGGTATTTCCCGTCCGGCAGATCCACGCGGAACCCGGCCTCGCCGAAATCAACGCTGTCCTGAAGCAGGCGGCTGGGAAAGGTGACATCCCACGCTCGGCCGGGCCGGGTCCCCGGCCGCCATCCCCAGCCTCTCTCCTCGGTGTAGACATCCTCCGGGGAGACCGCGGTGAATCCGGCGGCAAGAGACTGCCCCGGGGGCCCGAAATCAAATGCCCGCACCGAGGCCGGCCGGGACCAGCGCACCAGCCGAAGGTTGTCCAGGTATATCCGTCCGTCTTCGTCCCCGGTGGGCGTGAAGCCCAGGTCGAGCCGCACGATGTGGGAGGGGTCGATGTTGGTCTGGAGATCGTTGAACCGAGACCCCGCCTCTCCCCGGTAGAGTCCGCCCAGGGGGATGGAGATGGTGTTCGCGCCGGGCCGCAGGGAGAGATCCCCGTTGTATCGGTTCCAGTAGGTTGACTTCGCCTGCCACGCCTCATCCCCGATCAGCACGTACAGCGATACCGGCTGCGACACATCGCAGTAGACATCCGCCTCCAGGGCATCGTATCCGCTCCAATCCCGCGGGAGGTTGAAGAAGATGAGATAGTCCGTGGCAGGCACCTGGAGGGAGTGGCGGCCCTGGGTCGCATGTGTGGTCGAGAGCGCCCCTTCGCCGGACTTGATCTCCACGGAGTCCATCTCCGCCTGTGTCTCGAACCCCAGCAGCAATCGCTGGTCCGCGGCCCGGGCAGGACCGACGAGGCCCGCCATCAGAATCAGGCACAACCACGCCCACTTGCTCATGTCGCTTCACCCTCCAGGAGTTGGGGCTGAGATTCTTCCCCGCGGCCGCGATACCTGCGGACCAGCGCGGTCGCTTCGGACGGGGGGCGCGGCGGAACCGACGAGAGAAAGACAAGAGGAGGGCCGGTTCCGGCCCGGGCAGTCGCGCTGAGGGGGGATGTCGCGTTCTGTCCATCGCCCAGGCCGGAACCGGCCTTTTCGGGAAGGTCTCACATCCACCACGTATAGATGCTTTCCACCGCGGGAAAGTTCGCGGTCCCCCGCGATTTTTCTCGCCCGTCTTCGCGCCCAGCGGTGTCCGCTTCCCGCGCCATCCTTGAAAGGAGCCGGGCCCGGTGCCGACGAAGCCAGAGGACGGCCGACCAAGGCACTCCACCATCCCCATCGAGGAGCCGCGGGGCCTCTGCCAGGAGACAGCCGTGGGAACCGAAGAACTCAGAGTAGCCGCCGATCAACTTCGCGCCTGCTGTGACGCCGATTCGCTGGGGTTCGAGACCACCGCGGAACTGCCCGACCTCCCCAGCAGCGTGGGGCAGGAGCGCGCGCTCGCCACCATCGACTTCGGCCTGGGGATGCAGCGCCAGGGCTACAACATCTACGTGGCCGGCCCCACCGGCACGGGCCGCAAGTTCACCATCCTCTCCCGCGCCCGGGCCGCCGCCTCTCAGCGCCAGGCCCCGGACGACTGGTGCTATCTTTACAACTTCGACGATCCCAGGCAGCCGATCGCGCTTCGCCTGCCGGCCGGCCGCGCCCCCGCCTTCGCCAAAGATGTGGAGGAATTCGTCCGCTCCTGCAAGCAGGAGTTACTGCGCGCCTTCGAGAGCGAGGCTTACGATCAGCAGAAGGAGCAGGCGGTCGGAGATGTGCAGGCGGAACGCAACCGCCTGCTGCGCGCACTCGAGGACAGGGCCCGCTCCCAGGGCTTCGCCATCCAGGCCACTCCGATGGGGCTCGTCACCGTCCCGCTGGCCGACGGCCAGCCGATGAGCAGAGAGCAGTTCGAGGAGTTGCCCCAGGAGCGCAAGGACGAGATCGAGGCCACCATGCAGCGGCTGCGGGAGGAGATCGCGGACACCGTCAATCAGGCCCGCCAATTGGAGAGGGAATCCCGCCGCCGTCTGGAGGAACTGGACCGACAGGTCGCCGTGTCCGCCATCGAGCCCAGGGAGGATATCGTCGCGCTCCGAAACGAACTGCGCGCGGCGGAGCAATCGGACTCGCTGCCGGAGGACGCGATTCCGACCCGTTACCAGGTGAACGTATTGGTCACCAACGATCCGAGCGACGGCGCTCCCGTGGTGCAGGAACACAGCCCCACCTACTACAACCTCCACGGGCGCATCGAGTATCGCCCCATGCAGGGGGGCGCGGTTACCGATTTCACCCTCATC
>JALGTT010000324.1 GCA_029821235.1 Candidatus Hebobacteria bacterium
TGGTGAGGGCCTCCCGGATGCGGCGCGTCTCTATGATGTCTATGCCGAGCGAACTGAGCATGATATTCCTCTGGCGCTGCCCCCGCCGATGACCTCGCGCCTGTGCTGCACCTTGTTTATTGCCGTTTATTGCCAGACACAGGATGATGCGCCTACCGGCCTGTCCCGGGCTGGGCCTCCGAATCCGCAAGCAATTTGACGTGTTCGGCGAACGGCGTGCCGCGCGTCAGTTTATCCAGGTCCTTGTCGGCAGTGACCAGGATGGTATCGAGTTCGACCGCGATCGCAAGATACCACGCATCATGATAGGTGACCCCCAACCGACACCCCACATCGAGCGCGGCCATCGATGCTATCATGCGAACCGGCAACGCGAGAAAGCGGCTGAGAACGGTGTGCGCGGTGGTCTCGTCAACTTCCCCCAGCCTGACCTTCCTCAGCGCCAGATTGCCCATCTCATAGACGATCAGTTCGGGCGCGGCGACCTCTCGACGATCCTCTTGTCCGGCAGGCATCCATTGCAGGGCGAGGTCAGAGTCCTGCTCCGGAAAGTACCACTTGGCGGCCACGCTCGCGTCCACCACACAGCGCGTCACCGTTCGCCGCCTCCTCTACTCCGCCTTGGCCCAGTTGCGCCAACCGGCCGCGCATGGTTGGTGTCGCGGTCCTCCCGAATCAGCCGGGCCGAGTCGGTCTGGCGGGGATAGTGCCGCGCGATGCGCTCCCTCAGCCGCATCGCTTCCGCGCCGTGATCCACCGCGGCCCAGGCCGCCTCCCGCTCCAGGAGCAACTTCAGTTCCTGCTGAAGCGAGCGGCGTCTGGCAGCGGCCCGCTTCCTGAGCACATTGAGCGTCTTCTCGGGTACATCCCGAATCAATACATCCGCCATCTTCTTCCACCACCGTCGTCTCCGCAACGCCCCATGCCGCGCGGAGTCGGCGCGGCAGGGTCACGCTACGAGACCGGATGCTATCACTATGATAGCATTCCGTGCTCGCATCGTCAACCCCCCGGCGCGGGCCGGACCGCTACACAGGCCGCCCAGCCATCCTCCCCCATGGTGCCAATCATCTTCAGCCCCGCCTTCACCAGCGCGTCCTCCACCATGGTCGCCACCGGCCCCTGGAAGCCGGATCCGATGAACTTACCGCCTGGGTTGAGCCGTCCGCGCAGGTCGGCCGCCAGCCGCATCACCTCCTGCGCGAGAATGTTGCACACGATCAGGTCGAAGTTCCCGCTTGCGTCGGACAGCAGGTCGGCCTGGGTCACCTTGACGATTCCCTCCACGCGATTGCGGCGCACGTTCTGGGCCGCGACCCCCACCGCGCCCCCGTCGCTGTCGGTGGCGAGCACCTCTCTGGCCCCCAGCACGGCCGCGGTAATCGCCAGGATGCCGCTTCCACAGCCCACATCCGCCACCCGGTCGCCGGGCCGGAGGTGGGTCACCAGCAGCCTCAGGCAGAGGCGGGTGGTCGGATGGTCGCCGGTGCCGAAGGCCGCGCCCGGATCGAGAGTCACCGCACACTCCCCCGCCTCGGGCTGGTACTCCTCCCAACTGGGTGCGATCACCAGGCCGGGTGCCACCCGCCACACCTTGAAGTGCTGCTTCCACAGATCCTCCCAGGCCTGAGGCAACACTGCCCGATGAGTGATGGTGCCTGGCCCCAGCCTGATTCCCTCTCTTTCCAGAGCGGCCAGACGCTGACGAATCGCCGCGAGCCGCTCCTCTACCTCGTCCGCTGCGGACAAGTAGGCGGTCATCTTGACGTGAAGCGGCAGGCGCTCCTCCGCCACCCCTTTCGAACCCACGGCGAACAGCGCGTCGCTGATCCCCTCCGCCGCCTCCGGGTGCACCAAGACGGTAATCTCCACGTGTCGTGTCTCCTGTCCGCTCATGTCGGCACGCGCTCCACAACCAGGTCTGGTTACGGCGTGAATGAGACGAGTGCCCCCCAGGGTCGGCACGTCAAATGGCCGCGCCCGGCGCCAACGGAGCGCGTTGACCCCGCGAAAGACGCCGTGCTATCATGCCGCAGCCATGTCCGATGTCTCCACTATTGTTGCCACAGACTGCGGCTCGACTACCACAAAAGCAATTCTCATCGAGCGCGCGGAGGGAGGCTATCGTCTGCGCGGCCGCGGCGAGGCCCCCACCACGGTGGAGGCCCCTTTCGACGACGTGACGGTGGGAGTGATCAACGCGGTCGGGGAACTCGAAGAATTGACCAACCACCGCTTCCTGGCGGACGGACAGGTGCTCACTCCCCCGAGGGGTGGAGTGGGGGCCGATCTCTACGTCTCCACCTCCAGCGCGGGCGGCGGGCTGCAGATGCTGGTCACCGGCGTGGTGAAGTCCATGACCGCGGAATCGGCCCAACGGGCCGCGCTTGGCGCGGGCGCCATTGTGGTGGACGTGATCGCGGTGGACGACGGCCGTCCTGACCACGAGCGAATCGCCCGTATCCGCTCTCTCCGGCCGGATATGATCCTCATGTCCGGCGGGACGGAGGGCGGGGCTGGTTGCCGCGGACCCCAGGCCCCGCCTGGGCCGCAACTTCCGCCTTCCCGTCATCTACGCGGGCAACTCGGCGGCGCGGGAACAGGTGAGAGCCGTGCTGGGCGACCGCCTGGAGGTGCTGGAGGTGGAGAATCTGCGCCCCCAACTCGAGCAGGAGCACCTGGGGCCGGCGCGGGAGGAGATCCACCGCCTCTTCCTCGAACACGTGATGGCCCAGGCCCCGGGCTACGACAAGCTGCTCACCTGGACCAGCGAGCCGATCATGCCCACCCCGCGGGCGGTGGGCGAGATGGTGCAGCTGGCGGCGCGGGAGGAGGGGACATCGGTGCTCGCGGTGGACATCGGCGGAGCCACCACAGACGTGTTCTCCGTGTTCGACGGGCAGTTCAACCGCACCGTCTCCGCCAATCTGGGCATGAGTTACAGCATCTGCAATGTGTTGGCGGAGGCGGGCGCGGCCGGCATCCGGCGCTGGGTCTCCATCCCCGTCGGAGAGGACGAACTGCGCGACCGCCTGCGCAACAAGATGATCCGCCCCACCACCATCCCCCAGACCATCGAGGACCTGCTGATAGAGCAGGCGGTGGCCAGGGAGGCGCTGCGCCTCGCCTTCCTGCATCACGCCGCCCTCGCCTCCGGCCTCAAGGGCGTCCAGCAGGCCCGCACCATGGCCGACCTGTTCACCCAGGCGGGAAGCGGGGCCACCCTGGTGGACATGATGCGCCTGGGCCTCATCATCGGCAGCGGCGGCATTCTCTCCCATGCCCCCCGCCGGGAGCAGGCCGCGCTGATGATGATAGACGCCTTCCAGCCGGAGGGCATTACCAGGCTGGCGGTGGACTCCATCTTCATGATGCCCCAACTGGGAGTGATGGCCTCCGCCCTGCCGGAGGCGGCGATGGAGGTGTTCCGGCGGGACTGCCTGGTGCCGCTGGGCACGGTGGTCGCGCCGGTGGGACGCGCGAAAGAGGGCGAGGTCGTGTTGGAGTGGGAGATCGCCGGCGAGCGCGGCGACCTCCGGGCCGGCCAGTTGCTGCGGGTGCCGCTGCCGGCGGGCCGGGAGGCGGAGGCCGCGCTCCAGCCCAGGCGCGGGATGGATATCGGGGAGGGCCCAGGCCACGGCTGGAAGGGACGACTTCAGGGTGGGGCCGCGGGCGTGATCCTGGATGGGCGCGGGCGGCCGCTGCACCTGCCCGACGGCGAAAGCGAACGCCTCGCCAAGTTGGACGAATGGATGCGCGCGGCGGGCGCGCTGCCAGGGAGGGAGTGACAGATGCCGGTGGCCTACACGCCGGGGCTGCGAATCACCCCCAACGCGGTGGTCAGAGAGACCCGCCGCCTCCCGCTCAAGGGCGAGGTGCTGGTGAAGGTGGGCGATTCGGTCACCGCCGACCAGGTGGTGGCGAGGGCGGAGATGCCCGGCAACCTGCACACCCTCCGCGCCGCACAGATGCTCCACATCACCGCCGAAGAACTGCCTCAGTACCTGCTCAAGCGGCCGGGGGAGGCGGTGGAGGCCGACGAGGTGATCGCCCGCACCTCGGGGTTGTGGGGGCTGTTCAAGAGCGAGGTGCGCGCGCCCATCGCCGGGGTGATCGAGGAGGTGGTCACCGCTTCGGGCTACATCCGGCTGCGGGAGCCGCCGAAGCGGGTGGAGGTGATGGCACATGTGGCGGGCCGTGTGCGCCTGGCCGCGGCCGGACCGGACCAGCCGCTCTCCGCGGATTCCCTGGGCGACTGCCGGGGCTGTGTGCTGGTGGGCGGCTCCCGGGCCGACATCGCGGACATCCGGCGGGCGGCCGAGGCGGGGGCGGTGGGGCTGGTGGTGGGGGCGGTGAGCGACGCCGCCCTGCGGGAATACGTGGGTTACGATATCGGGGTGGCCATCACCGGGCAGGAAGATGTGTCCATGACGCTGATCGTGACCGAGGGGTTCGGCACCCTGCCGATGGCCCGCCGCACCTGGGAGTTGCTGAAATCCCTCGAAGGGCGGCTCGCCTCCATCAATGGGGCCACCCAGATCCGCGCGGGAGTCATCAGACCGGAGATCATCGTCCCTCACGAGGACCAGGCGGCCCCATCGGAGGCGGCGGACGGCGACGCGGGCGAGGGGTCCCTGGAGCCCGGGGCGCGGGTGCGGGTGATTCGGGAGCCGCACTTCGGCGCGCTGGGGGAGGTAACCGCACTGCCGCCGGACCTGACCCGGATCGAGACCGAGTCCCAGGTGCGCATCGCGGTGGTGCGGCTGGATTCCGGCGAAGAGGTGATCGTGCCGCGCGCCAACCTCGAGATCATCCAGGAATGAAGACACGGCTTCCCGCCCGCCTCACCCTGCCGGTGATCTTCGGGGTCGCGCTGGCCACGGGATTCTCCGGCGCGGTGGTTCCGGGGTCACTGCTGGCGGTGGTAGTGCGGGAGTCCGTGCGGGTGGGCTGGCAGGCGGGGCCGCTGATGATGATCGGCCACGGGGCGCTGGAGTTGGTGGCGGTGGTGCTGCTGACCACCGGGCTCATCAAGTTCGCCCGCTCGGACCGGGCGCGCGGCCTCATCGGCGTCATCGGCGGCGGAGTGCTCCTCTACCTCGGGTACTCGACGCTGGGGCTCTCCGGGGAGGCCGCGGTGGAGGCGCTGCGCGCGGGGGCCGCTCCCTCCGGCGGCGCGGGCGCGTGGGCGCCTGGCAGCGTGCTCCGGCTGGCCGCGCTGGGGGCGCTGATGAGCACCGTGAATCCCTACTGGTGGCTGTGGTGGGCTACCATCGGGGTGGCCCATGTGGGATGGGCCACCGGCGGCGGCTCTGGTATTGTGCGGTGGGGGTGGCCCTCGCCGCCGGGCGCACGCTCTTCTCACCCCCCGTCTGGCGCGGCGTCTACCTCGCCTGCGCGGTCTTCCTGCTGGCACTGGGGACGATCTTCGCAGTGGGTGGCGCGAGAAGGCTGGTGGCTGCCAACTCCGCCGGCAATTAGTCCTCCCTCCTGCCCCGCGCGCACCTCGCTGTTATGCAACACTCGCCCCGCGGGAGGCTGACGCGGGAACGGGGCGAAGCAACCCGGCATGAACTCCAAGGAGCGCGTGAAGGCGGCCATCGCCGGGGAGCCCGTGGACAAGATCCCCCTGGGCTTCTATGTGGTGGACTGCGATACCATCGAGAGAGTCATCGG
>JALGTT010000325.1 GCA_029821235.1 Candidatus Hebobacteria bacterium
GGGTGTATGCCACCATCGAGGAGTTCCGCGCCAACAGCGGCATAGAGCGCCACGCGGTGTGGCTTGGCGAAGGCTCTCCCTTCGCCTCGGGGATCCGCGCGCCGTCGGACTTCAGGCGGCAGTTCCCGCTCGCGGTGAACGACCTGCGCCTCGCGCCGGGGTCGTCCGCGGTGGACGCAGGGGCGCGGCTGCCCAATGTGAACGACGGCTTCCGCGGGCAAGGCCCGGACCTCGGGGCCTATGAGTTGGGGGAGAAACTGCCGCACTACGGGCCGCGGGAGCGTTAGGCGGAGCGATTCGCCGGCAGGGGACGGTCGCCCACCTCCCGGATGAGGCATGGGCCGGTCGTCTCCCCAGTCCCACAGATAGCACCCGAGCACCTTGCGCTTGTCTCCCGTGAGGGCCTCGAAGCGGGCGAAGTTCGACTCCAGGTCGGGGAGATGTTTCGCACACCAGGTCCAGAACGTGATCACATCACAGGGGGCGAGATACGGCGCCACCGGCAGATCGATCTGATGCGAATACAGCACGGTCCACAGTTCCAATGGGTGGGCCGCCCCGTGGAGCCGGTCGCGGATGTGCTCCACCTCGGCGATGGAGAAGCGGCCCAATTCGTTCGGGTCATCTGAACGGGTGACGAAGAAGTCGTCCATGATTCCGCCGACCAGGTTGGGGAACTCCTCGGCCAACTCCAGGACTGGCTCCAGGTCGTTCCGAGTGGAGCGGCTCTCCCCCAGCACGGACCACACCACCCGCTTCACCGACGTGATCTGTCTCATCAGCGGCTGGAAGGGAGGCTCCGGCTTGTTGTTCGCTACGATCACCAGGCCGTTGGAGATGCCAAAGAACTCCAGGGGCTCAGTCGGGTTGCGCCCCTCTTCGACATGGAGCCCCCAGTACCAGATCCGATCTCTCACAGTTGACATCGTCGCTTCGCTTTCACCACATGTGGTCATGTGCGGTCCAGTGTCCAATCACTCGGTCGGGAAGATCGGCTGCAGGCCCTCGGCCAGGGCCTTCACGCGCTCGGTCTCCTCGGCAGAGAGCGGGCGCAAATCCTCGGCGATGTCGAGCGCCATCTTGAAGAACTTCGGCTCGCCGGGGGGGATCGCCGCGGTGATGTCCTGGGACAGTGTCCAGCGCAGGGCAAGGGCCGCCTCCTCCGGGTCCTCCAATGGTTGGTACCAGCACTTGTCGTACTTGCGCGCTCCATTGTAGGGAGACCTCGCCATCGCCTTCAGCGCGAGCCTGGCCGCGCCGCGCTTCTTCGCCTCCGCCACCGCCGCAGGCCCGAAGTTCGCCCGATACCAGCAGACGAAGTTGATGGGGAACAGCATGGTGTCGAACGGAAACCTCGCCAGCAGCTCCCGCGCGGCCTCTTCGGTGTGCGCGCTGAACCCCAGGAAGCGCACCTTGCCCGCCGCCCTGGCCGCCAACAGGGTCTCCATGGCGCCGTCCGGCGCAAACACCCGCTTCACGTCCTCCAGAGTGACCACTCCGTGGAGTTGGTAGAGGTCGAGGTGATCGGTGCGGAGATGTGACAGCGTGGCCTCCAACTCGCGCGCCGATCCCTCCCGGTCCCGCTCCGCGGTCTTGCCCACCAGGAATACCTGGCCGCGATAGGGCTCCAGTGCGGGACCCAGCCGCTCCTCCGCGTCCCCGTAGGTCGGGGCCACATCGAAGTAGTTGATGCCCCGGTCCACCGCCTGGGAGACGATGCGATTGGCCTCCCCCTGGGAAAGACCGGACACCACGATCCCGCCGAGGCCGATGATGGACAGTTGCTCCCCGGTGTTACCCAGGGGGCGCCGCGGCAGAGACACGCTGCCCTCCTACTCCGCCCGCACTACTCGGCGGATTCCGACTGGGCGGATGTCTTCCCCTCTGGCTCCGCTGCCGTCTCCGCGGCCTTCTGGCGTCGCACGGTGAGCTTCACCACGCGCGTGGTTCGCGTCGGTGTGATCATCGGCCGCAGCACCGAAGGGCAACTCGTAGGGTTGCCGTTGCAGGCCACGATGCTGTCCCCCTTCTTGAGACCGGCCTTGTCGGCGGGGGACCCCGGAACCACCTCCGAAATGACGATCCCGTGCGGCGAACTGATCGTCACCCCGAGTATCGCGCTGGAGTCCTTCATGGGACAGCCCCGGCCGCCGTGGGACTTGTCCTTGCTGGCGGCCCACTCCTCCGGCGTGCAGCCCGGGATCTCCACGGTGATCACCAGTTCCTCGAACTCCGGCGTCTCCTTCGCGCCGGCCTGGTGGCCGGCCGGAGAAGGCTGCGCCTGCTCCTCGACATCGGTCGCCGTGGCCGTGGTCGTGGGCGGCGCGGCCGCCCGCTCGGCCGCGTCCTTGCAGCCAACCAACCCCACCGCCAACCCCAGCATGAGCGCCAGCACTGCGTTTCTCATCTCCCTATCACCTCCGCCGGGCCGGCTCGACGCGAG
>JALGTT010000326.1 GCA_029821235.1 Candidatus Hebobacteria bacterium
TCCCCCACCGCCTCCCCGAAACCCTTGTCCCCGGCCGCGTTCACGACTTCGTTGATCTCGCCGGTCTCCCGCCACAGGCCGAACTCGCCGGTGCGGATGTAGCGGGCCACGCTCTCCGTGGTGGCCCCGATGCGGGCCAGTTCGTAATCGTGGATGACACAGGCCCCATTCATCCCCAGGCAGGTGATGAACCCCCGGTCTATCAGGTCAACGAGGAACCGGGACAGTCCCTGCTTGATGACGTGCGCGCCCATCAGCGCGATCACCTCCCGCCCAGCCCTCCGCGCGGAGACGATGCGCGCCGCGAGTTCGGGCAGGCGGGGATGGGAAAATGGAGGCGTGCCGGCGTGCAGTGGAAGCACGTCGTCGGCCGACATGGTGTGCTCCCGCTCGGAGAGTGGGCGCAGGTGCAACAGTGACCGGTCGAAACGGGGATGTCTCATGGTTTCGCCTCGCCGCGTTTTCGCCGCGGATTGTTGGGCCCAATTCCGCGTGTGCCAATCGGATACCTGCCCGAGGACGTGGCAAGAAGGGGTTGCTGGAGCGGCTTGCGAAGTACCTTCCCAGCAATTCGGTTCATTGCGGCGCGGAGATGAACGGAATGATTGCCCTGATTCAGGCGATGCGTCCCCAGCAGTGGACGAAGAACCTCTTCGTCTTCGCAGCGGTAGTGTTCGCCGGCAAGGCGGTGGAGCCGGGGCCGCTGCTGACCAGCATTGCCGCCTTCGGCCTGTTCTGTATCCTCTCCTCGGTCGTCTATCTGATGAATGATATCGTGGATGCTCCGCGGGACCGGGAGCACCCGACGAAGCGCAACCGGCCCATCGCCGCGGGCCGGCTTGCCGTGGGGACCGCGGTCGCGGCCGCGGCGGTGATGGGGGTGGGGGGGCTGGCCCTCTCGTTCGCGCTCAACCCGTGGTTCGGCCTGGTCGCCGCCATCTACGTCGGGCTCAATCTGCTCTATTCGTTCGCGCTCAAGCGAATCGTGATTTTGGACGTGCTGTCGGTGGCGATGTTCTTCGTGTTGCGGGCGATCGCGGGGGCGGCGGCGATCGAGGTGGAGATCTCCCACTGGCTGCTTATCTGCACTCTCCTGCTGGCGCTCTTCATCGCCCTCAGCAAGCGGCGTCACGAGTTGGTTCTCTTGGAAAACAACGCCTCCGCCCATCGCGCCAGCCTGACCGAGTACTCACCCTATCTGCTCGACCAGATGATCGCGGTGGTGACCGCCTCCACCCTGATGGGCTATATCCTGTACACGGTCGACGCGCGCACGGTGCAGATCTTCGGGTCGCGCTGGCTCCTGCTCACCGTGCCCTCCGTCATCTTCGGCATTTTCCGCTATCTGTACCTCATCCACCAGAAGGGCGAGGGCGGCCATCCGGACAGAATCATCATCTCGGACCGCCCGTTCCTGGTCAACATGCTGGTGTGGGTGGGTATAGTGACATTGGTGGTGTATCTGCGTTAGGAGTGGTGATGGCAAAGCCCGTAGTCGCGGTGTTGCGAACGAAACCGGAGACGGTGCTGGAGGACTACGCCCGGTTGCTGGACCTGGCCGGTTACCAGGACCATCTCGACCGGAGCGCGGAAGTCGCGCTGAAGATCAACATCTCCTGGCACCACTGGTATCCCGCCTGTTCGACCGCCCCGTGGCAACTCGAGGGCGTGATCAAGAAACTGCTCGCCGACGGATGGCCGCGGGAGCGCATCTACGGCGCGCACAACCGGACTGTGGTGGTATCTGCCAAGAAGGGCGAGATTGCCAACAAACACAAGCCGGTGCTGGACAAGTACGGCATTCGCAACATCCACCTGTACGAGCCGGAAGAGGAGTGGGTGCGCTACGAGCCCAAGGGGAAGATGCTCGCCCTGCCGGAGATCTACCCGGACGGAATCCTCATCCCCAAGCGCCTCATCGGCAGCAACATCATCCAACTGCCCACCGCCAAGACCCATGTCTTCACCACCATGACCGGGGCGATGAAGAACGCGTTCGGCGGTCTTCTGCACGAGCGCAGACACTGGACGCACTCGGTGATCCACGAGACCCTGGTGGACCTGCTCACCATCCAGAAGGAGATTCACCCCGGCCTCTTTGCGGTCACCGACGCCACCCTCACCGGCGACGGGCCGGGGCCGCGCTGCATGGTGCCCCATGAGAAGGACCTCATCCTCGCCAGCGCCGACCAGGTGGCGATAGACGCCATCACGGCGAAGATGATGGGATTCGATCCCATGTCCCTGAAGTTCATTCGACTGGCCCACGAGGCCGGACTCGGGGTGGGGGACTCGGGGTGGGCGACCCCTCCGAGATCGAGGTGGTGGGAGACGACATCTCCGGGGAGAACTGGCATTTCACCCGCGACCAGAACACCTTCGCCAGCCGGGGCCAGAAACTCATCTACTGGGGGCCGCTCAAGCCCTTGGAGAAATTCCTGTTGCGCACCGCCATCGCCCCCTGGTCCTACCTCGCCTCCATCCTCTACCACGACGTGTACTGGTATCCGTGTGTCGGAAAGCGCAGGGTGAAGGCCGTCCTGGAGGGCAAGTGGGGGAGGCTGTTCGCCTCCTATCCCGAGCGCTAGCCGCGTTCCCCTTTCAGCATCCCCGAGTTGTGGCCTCGCTGTGACAAGCGGCATTTGTCCGCGCGGCACAGCGGCGGTATACTGGTATGGTCGCAGGCGGGCGACGGGCCATGGCGGCCGGTCTCTCGCTGGGCAATGGCTGCCCTGGCATGCTCGAAAGCGAGCATGCCGACACCAGTCCGATGGAGGGCAAGCCATGGCCGCGAGCGCTCGTCAATACCATCATCCCGGCAGAGTCGTGGTGGCCGCCGAGGGAGCCGGGGCCGC
>JALGTT010000327.1 GCA_029821235.1 Candidatus Hebobacteria bacterium
TCCCGCAGCCAGAGCACGACCGCCTCGATCACCCGCGGATCGGTGGTGACGCCGGTGTCCGGCATCATGGGCTCCACGTAGTTGGGCTTCAGCACCACCCGGTCGTCCGCGGACACCACCTCCGAGGCGGCGATCAGGTCCAGCGCCTCGCGCACTGCGGCGCGAATCCGGTCGGCCGTGTGATTCTCCGTGTATGCTATGGCAACCGTCGCCCTAGGCATTCCGCTCCTTCCTTCTCGCGCCCCGCTCATCGCCTCATGCGCACGCCGGCGACGAACAGCGCCTCCTCCCCCAGATCCCGCACTCCCGCGGTCAGCCCCACGTCCTTCCGCCCGAGGATGAGCGGGATGTCCGCCAGCAGATCGGCCCGCAAATTGTTCGGGTCGAGCACGTCCAGCGAGATAGTGCCGCCCCGCGGCAGGGGATAGTCGAGGCCGAACCCCAGGCGCGAGCGCACCAGCCCGTAGCGCAGCACGCCCCGGCGCTGGCGGTCCCCCACCTGGATGTTCGCGGTGCTGTTCTCTCCGATGTCATCGATCCCCAGCCGCAGGAATTTCCCCTCACTGGTCTTGAAATCCAGCAGACCGGAGGAGTAGGTGCGGCCGGCATCTCCGCTGTAGAGCACATCGAACCGGGCGTTGATCTCCGGCGGCTTGAGGCGCTCCCGGATGGTGGAGGAGTACTCGGCGATGTTCTCCGCCTCCGCCGCCACCTTGGGCACCGCCGGCGCGGCCTTTCGCAGTTCAGCGGCGAAGATCCGCAGCGACTCCGCGGCCTCGTGGACCGCGGCGATGGTGTCCTTGATCTCCCCTCTGGTCTCGGGATCGGCCAACTCCGCCAGGCTCTCCATGAGCTCGTTGGTCCTGGCGGCGGCCGCGGAGGCCTGCCGCGCCGTCTCCTCGAGATCCGCGAACAAGGTGGTGTCCTCCAGGCGCTGATGGATGTTCTCGGTGGTGGCCTCCAGATCCGC
Organism: Candidatus Hebobacteria bacterium; assembly: GCA_029821235.1. Lineage (GTDB taxonomy): Bacteria > Armatimonadota > Hebobacteria > Hebobacterales > Hebobacteraceae > S016-27. The sequence goes on from JALGTT010000327.1 coordinate 971, forward strand.
GGAGGCCTGGCGCAGCCGCTTGAGGGTGGACACCAGTTCTGGGCGGGACTCGTCGGCGAGGGTGGAAACCGATTCCGCCAGTTGCTTTGCCGCTGCCGCGCTCTCCGCGAAGGCCGTCAGCGCGTCCTTCATGCCCTGCAGCACCTCCTGGTCGGACAGCACCCCGCGCAGGAGTTTGGAGGTGCGGTTCAGGCTGTCCAGCACCTGCAGGCTGGAGACCATCAGGTCGGAGAGGTCCGGGCTGAGGGATCCCTCCACCGTGTCGCCGTCCTCCAGGATCCTCGCCTCCGGGGAGTAGGACTCGGGGATCACGTCCACGAACCGCTCCTGGATCAGGCCGGAACTGGAGACGCGGAAGGTGTAGTGGTCGTAGATGGTGATCTCGCGCTGGATGCTGAGCGTGGCGACCGCCTCGCGCTTCACGCTGATCGCCACAGAGCGGACCTTGCCGATCTTCACCCCCACCATGCGCACCGGGTCGCCCGGCTGGAGCCCCCGCGCGTCCGCGAACTTCACCTTCACGGTGTAGGTCTGGCTGGCGGAGCGAAGCCCGCGGACGTACAGCGCGAAGGCCACCATCAACGCGGCCGCGATCAGCGTGATCAGCCCCACTTTCACTTCATTGACGTAGCGCATCTCACCACCTCGCGCCGGCCGCCGCAAGCGCGCGGCGGCCCCGGCTTGATATCTCCCAACCCGCTAGCCGCCGGTCAGCGGCCCCTCCTGGCTGGCCGTCAGAAACTGGTTTACGGCCGGGTCACCGCTCGCCTCCAACTCGGCGAGCGGGCCGGAGGCGATGACCTTCCCGTCGTGCAGAAGGGCCATCCGGTCACACACCCGCCGCAGGCTCTGCACGTCGTGCGACACCACCACCGATGTCACCCCCAACTGCTCCTTCAGCCTGACGATCACTCCGTCTATCTGCGCGGCCGAGATGGGGTCCAGGCCGGAGGTGGGCTCGTCGTAGAGCATGATCGCGGGCTCCAGCGCAAGGGCGCGCGCGATTCCCACCCGCTTCTTCATGCCCCCGGAGAGCTCGGCCGGCATCTTTTCTTCGTTGCCCTCCATGCCCACCATTTCCAGCAAGGCGCGAACCCGCCCTGCTATCTCCTTGCCCCGCGCGCGCCGGTGCTCCACCAAAGGAAAGGCCACGTTCTCCCCCACGGTCATGGAGTCGAACAGAGCCGCCCCCTGGAACACCATTCCCATCCCCAGCCTCAGCCGCTCCAACTCCTGCGTGGAGAGCGCGTTCACGTCCGCCCCCTCCACCAGCACCTGTCCGCTGGACGGCGCCACCAGGCCGAGGATGACCCGGCGTGGTCTTTCCGGCGCCGCTCCGGCCCATCACCCCCATCACCTCACCGCGGGCCACGCGCAGGTCGGTGCCATCCAGCACCGCCGTGTCGTCGGTCAGGTAGCGGACCTGTTTCAACTCGATCGCAATCTCCGAGGAGGCGTCCATGCTATTCGGTCTCTCGTCCCTCAATCGTCCCCGTGGTCGAGGGGCTCCTTCCGTTGGTGCCTAGTATCTGAAGACGGCGGCGGTCAGCGCGAAGTTGAGCAGGTAGATCAGCACGATGCTCAACACCACCGCGCTGATGGCGGCGCGCCCGACTCCCTCCGCGCCGCCGCGGGCGCGCAGGCCCTGCCGGCATCCGACCAGGGCGATCACCATGCCGAAGACGACGGTCTTGGCCAGCCCGCCGGCGACGTCCCGG
>JALGTT010000328.1 GCA_029821235.1 Candidatus Hebobacteria bacterium
AGGGTGCGGTAGAGGAGGGAGGCGACGCCCGCCTTGGCCGCCAACTCCAGAGACATCAGAGGCGCGACGGGCGGGGCGAGCGGGGGCATTCCGGTGAGCGCGGCGGACAGCAGCGGCACCACCAGGCCGAGGCCGACCGCGGTCGGCGCACCGAGGAGAAAGCCGGCCACCAGGATGGGCAGGTGCATGGGAAGCAGCACCTTGCCTCCCCAGCCCAGGGCGTGAAAGCCTATCGGCAAAGTGAGCCCCAGCGCGCCGAGAAGGCCCGCCAGCGCCAACTCGCGGGCCTTCCCGAGTGCGTCCCTATCGGCGTTTCCTCTCACCACTCCTGCTCGATCTGGAACCTGACCGTCCTCCCCGGCATCGGGTACGGATAGGCCGGGTCCACCCGGTAAGTGCGGTCGAACAGGTTCTCCACCACCAGACTGAACCGCCTGGTGCCTGCCGACCTCGAGGTCTTCAGATTCACCACCGTGAAGGCCGGCACCTCGACCAGGGTGCGGGTCTGATCGTAGTCGAACAACCTGTCCACGTACTCGACATCGCCCGACCACAGCCATTCGCCGGCCCGGTAGTCCGCGCCCGCGCAGAACTTCCGCCCGACCGTCTGCTCCTTCACCTCCCCGGGATCGAGGCAGGAGAAATTGGCGTAGAGCGCGGTGTTCCTCCCGGCCGGCCACCTGGCCCCGATCTCCAGGCCCTCACGCCTGACGGATTCCGGGGCATTGGTCCACTGCACGGGCGGGCCGGGGAGTCCCGCCGGGCGGGGCCGCAGCACGATCAGATCGTCGGCATCGATGCGGAAGGCGGTCAACTCCAACTGGGCGCCCGACGGCAGCAGCCTCCTGGCCCCGACCTCGTACTGCCAGGCGCTCTCCGGCTGGAGGGCCGGGTTGTTGATGCCGAACAGGAACAGTTCCCGGAAACTGGGCAGCCGGTAGCCGCGGCGGGCGCTGGCGAACAGGGTCCAGCCGCTCGGCAGCTGGTGTGTCAGACCAAAGTGCGGCAACACCTCGGAGTCCAGGTCGCTGGGCGAGGTGTAGCGGAGCCCGGCGGAGAGTTGGGTGGTGTCGGCGACTTCCTGCTCCAGCACCAGATACGCCCCCCGCTCCTTGCGGGAGAAGATCCGCTTCATACTGTAGATGTCTCCGCCGGTGGCCCGCCAGGAGAGCCCCCACTGCCCCCTCCCTCGGCCCACCGGAGCGGCCTGGGTGAACATGAATCCGTGGCCGTAGTCCTCGGAATGGAACCCGTCCTCGAACTGATGAGCCCCCTCGGTGCGGTAGAGCTTGATCTCCGTGCGCCGCGCCCCTTCTCCGGTCCGGAAGGTGAGGTCATAGTCCTGGCGGTCGTAGCGCTGCTGGGTGAATCGTGCGGGGCGTCCCGCGGCATAGGCGTTGGCCACCTCGCGCTGGTCGAAGGTGGTGTAGATCAGCCGCTGGCCGCGAAAGGCGGCCTGCCAGCCGGCGGGCAGGTCCCAGTCCGCGGCCAGCGAGTAGTTGTCGCCATCGTACTTGGCAAAGGGATTGTCTCCATCGGTGCTGAAGCGGCCGATTTGCGCGCGATAGCCCGAGTGCTCCCCGAGTTCGCGCCACCAGAGTTGGCCCCCAAAGGTGTCGAAACTGCCCGCGGTGGCCGACACCTCACCGTTCGCCTCCTCGTCCTTGGGGCCGCGGGTAATGATGTTTATTACTCCCCCGATGGACATGTCTCCGTAGACCACGCCCGCCGGTCCCCGCAGCACCTCGATGCGCTTCACATTGTCGAGGATATAGGAAGTAGGCAGGATGTGCCCCATGATCCCCATCTGGGTGGGATGGCCGTCCAACAACACGACGAGTTGGGTGGGAGGGGAGCCGCCGAACCCGCGGATGGTGACATTGCCGCCATATCCCATTCCCCCCTGACGAGAGACCCACACCCCCGCCTCTCGCACCAACAGGTCCATCAGGTTCTCCGCTCCGGAGCGCGCGATCTCCGTCTCGGTGACCACGCTCACCGACGCGGCCTGCTGGCCGGGCGGAGAGGTGTCTCTCTCGCCCACCACCTCCACCTCGTAGACGGGCTGCTCCTGCTCGGCCTCGCCGGGCTCCCCCCAGGCCGCCGACACCGCCATCACCACGCCCATCACCGCACACACCCACCACCACATTCGCACACGCCTTTTCACCCGGTCTCCTCCTCCGCCGCCTATGCGGCATCCCATGGCATTGGGGGAGACAATTCTTCTCGTAGTACGTTTCTCCTTTTCGTGCTACGCCTTTTCTGCGTGCTGGT
>JALGTT010000019.1 GCA_029821235.1 Candidatus Hebobacteria bacterium
GGACTTGGTGATGACCTCATTCTTCCACGGAAAACTGGAGAAGACGTGGTCGGCCCCGGACACAAAGTGTAGCCTCGCGCGGCCATCGAGGGCCGCGGAGAAGTCCTCCGCGTCCGAGGGCAGGACGGACTCGTCCTCGGTGCCGTGGAGAATGAGGGCCGGGCCCCGGTAGGCGTGCACCTCCTCCAGCGGCTTCAGGGTATCGGCGTCCTCCATCAGCCCGCGGCCGATGTCCCAGCCGCTGTAGTCCATCACCTGCGCGTCGCCCTGAAAAGCCTCTCGGAGCCGGTCCGCCAGCCGGGTGGGGTGGGCGAGTGCCGCCCACAACACCAGCGCCTTCACCCGTTCGTCCCGTCCTGCGGTGCAGGCGGCGACACATCCCCCCAGGCTGAGCCCCAGCACGCCGAGGCGGTCGCCGTCGGCCTCCGGCTCTCGCGGGTGATGGTCATGTCGCGGAAATCTCCCGCGCTGTCCCCCGAGCCGCGGAAATCGAACCGGAGCACGGCCAGCCCATGCGCGGCGAAATCGCGGGCGGTGTGGACGAACAGCCGGTGGGTCTCTGCCTTGTGCCCCGTGAACCCGTGACACATGATCACCCCCGGGGCCGGCGTGCTCTCCGGAACGTGCAGCACCGCGGCGACGGTCTCTCCGGCGGATGCGAAACTCGTGTATACCTCCATGGCGCTCCTCACATCAGTGGTATTGCAGTTTGGGCTTCTGCGGGGCGGAGATAGGGTCCTGCGGCACAGGCGGAAGGGGGGCCAAAAAGGCGGCGCCCCGACGGAGGCGGACGCCGGGGCGCCTATGGGTGGTGGGGGGTTGCGGTCCCCAACATAGGCAGGTCGCCATAGCACCTGCCGAAGATAGGATACCTTATCTGGGGGCGTTACTATAAGGGAGCCGAAAATTATTGAATTTCTGCGAGCAAGCGGTAGGTGTGAGGGGGTGGCGGAGAGGCGGAATCCGGCTTTCTGGGGCGGAGAGAGAGGTTAGGAGAGATCCTCCCGCAGTACTCTGATGTGGGGAATCCAGTACCCCCAGGCAATGCCCACGATCAGGAAAATCCAGTCCAGAAAGTCCAGAGAGGCGCTCAGATAGGCAGGAAAGGCGACGATAGGGGATCCGGAGACGACCGCCAATCTGCCGGAGAATTGGGTGCGGTAGAAGATGAGATAGTGACCGAGCATCACCCCAAGGAGGGCCAGGCTGGCCGCCAATTGCTGGAGGGCGCGGCCGCGCTTGTTGCCTGCGCCCACATGCACGGCATAGCCCACCCCACCGCCCAGCAGACCAGCGAAGAACTCCAGCGGGTAGCCCGTCCACACCACGAGTTGCGACCAAATCGCGGCGAGCACCGAGGTTGCCACCGCTCCGGCGAAGAATGCCCCGCAGTAGCCGACGTTGCGCTGCTCGGCCTCATAGCGGGCGGCCACCTGAGTGCGGAACAGAGCGAGACAGGAGGGGCAGATGGAGGCGCCGTCCAGTTTGGACTCGCAGTCCACGCAGATGGGCGAGTGGCAGCGATAGCAACTATACGGGGCATCTACTCCGGGATGGTTTACGCAGTCCATACAATGCCTCGGATGGTCGAGTGTAATTCGCGGGTGGGGTCGGAGACCAGTGGAACACGAGGCCCAGGAAACTGCATTCTCCAGAAACGCGACACCCGACGGGAGTATAGGACTGCCCAAGCCGTGCGTCAAGTGGCGGTCGTCCTTGCCGCGCGCGGGCCGGCGGGGTACAATCGCAGGCCAACGGGAGGGCGGCGAAGGAAGATGAGAACCGGCATCGAGACTGACGGGGACCGCGGAGCGCGCCGGCGCGCGGCCTGCCTCCTCGCGCTCGTGGTGATTGCGGGCCTGCTGGCGGGGCCCTGCTCCGCAAGGCCAGGCAGAGATGCAGCGGTCGCCGCCACCAACTGGGGGAGTGTGGTGGGGCGGGTGTACGACGCGGTAACCGGCGCGCCCCTCCCGAAGGCGAGAGTGGTGGTCCAAGAGGGCGGCCGATTCGCGGACGAAGGGCGCACGGTGGGGAACACCGACAAGATGGGGCGGTACGACTGCCGCGCGCCCCTGGGGCGCATCTCCACCAAGTACAGCGTGGCGGGCGCGTTGGGGGGAGCCCTGGGCCTGGGCGGGCTCTTCGGGCCGGTCAGCACCACCACCAGGCGGATAGATGTCACCCAGGTCGCGCTCAGGGTGACGGCCGAGGGATATCATCCCTTCGAGGGCGTGGTGAGATGCCGGGCGGCCGACCCGGACAGATTCTTCGTGTCCATGGAGCCGGTGCTGCTGACGCCGGACAGCCTCTCCGAGGTCTCGACGACCGCGGATGGTTGGGGAGGGGTGAGAATTCTCTCGGTGGCGGTGGAGCCCGAGATCGCCCGCCCCCGCGGAAAGGTGAAGGTGACCGCGCGCGTTCGCGCGCCCGCGGTGGCGGTGGAGAGGGAGAGGGCGTCATGGCTGGAGCGGGTGTTCGGCGGCGGGCGGCGGAGGCCGCTGGGCGTGGCGATGACCTCCTCACTCTGGCGAGGGGCGCGGGAGTTGTCCGTGGCCGGCCAGGAGGGGAATGTGGTCTTCTTCGAGGGGGAGGTGGAGATTCCCAAATCGGTGGTTTCGCCTTCGGCCTGGATCACGGTCAAAGTGACGAGAAGCCCGTTGGAGGTGAGCAGAGGGGGCGCCTCCAAGCGTGTCCTGCTCCAGGTCATCTCCGAGGATGACGAGCAGAGGGCGGCCGAACTCCGTCTCTCCGCCGCCCGGCGGGAGGCGGAGGATGACAACCCGGGCGCGGCGGAGGCGTTGCGGGAACTGTGCACGTTGCCGGGGGCTTCGCTGGACGATCTGCTGTGGCTGGCCGCGGCGAGCGGGCGGGTGCACGATTACGATGGGGCAGTAGAGGCGCTCGAGCGGGCGGTGGATACCATCCCGGAGGACGGAGATCCGGTGGTGCTGTCCGGCCGCCAGGTGAAGCCGGAGGATGCCAGGTGGCAGGTGCTGGCCAGGTATGCGCGCGCGCTGGTGGCGAAGGGAGAGGCCGCGCGGGTGCTGGCCGAAATGGTGCCTAAGGTGGAGGCCGTTCCGGAGAAGGAACGCCCGGCCAAGGTGCCCGCAGAACTGATGGTCGCCATTGGGGAGGCGTACCTGGGGACAGGAGAGTTGGCGAAGGCCGAGGAGGTGGGGGAGGCGTTGGCCGGGCGGCCTGCGGAAGACAGGCCGCCGGAGGAAAGGGCATTTCGACGCCGCCTCAGGCTGGCCGTCGCCGCCCAGGAGGTGCAGGAAAGCCCGGAGTCCGCGAAGGCGTGGGCAGACTGGGGACGCGCGCTGATGGATGAGGGGAGGTGGGAGGAGGCGATTGCGAAGCTGAGGGCCGCGCTGGAGCGTGACCCGAAGGCCGCGGCGGAGAGGCGGGACCTGACCTACGCGCTGAGCCACCTGGGCGGCGGAGATGCCGAGGTGGAGGATGACCTGGAGGCGGCGATCGCGGCCGCAGAACGGCAGGCGAGGGGACAGGGGGGGACGCCCGAATCGAGGAACTTCCACGATTGGCATGCGCTTGCACTGCTATGGTATCGCAAGGCGCGCGCCCAGGAACTGGCGGGAGATGCGCGGAGTGAGGAGTCCCTGAATGCCTGCCGGGAAGCATTGACGCGCGCGGTGAAATACGGCCGCGCCGGGGCACAGGTCCAGGAATTCGTGGCCTATACGCCGGAGGCATCGTATGGCACCAGAGAGGTGCAGATCGCCGGGTTCGCCTATCCTCAGGCGGCCAGCGACCGCGTGATTCTGGAGAGCCTGGACGCCCTCGACGCCAACCCGGAGAACTACCTCGCCTGGTTCGCGCTGGCCACTGCGTTCCTCGACCTCGGGCAGCCCGACCTGGCGCAGCCCGCCCTCGCGGAATGTCGGCGCCTGAGGCCCGACTTTCCGGAGGCCGACTACGCGGAGGCCCTGCTGGCCAGACGGCAGGGCAGGAGAACGGAGGCGATAGCGCTGCTGCGCAAGGTGTTGGAGACGAACCCCAGGCACCCCTTCGCCAACCTGAAACTCGCAGAGCTGTACGCCGAGACGGGAGACCTGGCGGCGATGGCGGCCTGTCTCGCCGCGCATGTCGAGGTCTATGGGGGGCTGAGATGAGCAGGAGATTCCTCATAGCCTGCTGGCTGTTGTGCGGCCTCATCGCGTGCCCGGCGGGGGGCGCCGCCCGCGGCGATATCCTGGAGAAGCTCGATCCGCAGCGGGAGGTTGACCTGGGCAGAGAGGTGGCCCGCCAGGTGGAGGCGATGCTCCCGCTCTCCTCCGACCAGGCGGTGCAGGCGCGCGTGGAGCGGGTGGGGCGGGCGCTGGTCGAGCAACTGGAGAATCATATCTATCCCTACCAGTTCAAGGTGCTGGCCCTGCCGGAGTACAACGCCTTCGCCCTCCCCGGCGGATTCATCTACGTCTACGAGGGGGTAGTGGACCGGTCGCCGGATGACGATACGCTCGCGTTCGTCCTCGCGCACGAACTCACCCACGCCTGCCGCCGCCACTGGGCGAAGCGAACCGAGGACATGAAGGGTATCAACCTGCTGGGCGCGGCGGCCGCGGAGGCGCTGGGGGGAGACAGAGACCTGCTGGCCGCCCTGGCGACCTCGCTCATCTATCTGCGGTACGCGCGGGCGGACGAGTACGAGGCGGACGCGGCGGCGATGGAGTACGCCTGGAAGGCCGGGTTCGATCCCGCGGGTGCGCTCACCGCGATGAAGGAGATCGTAAAGCTGGAGCAGGAAGAGTCCACCCCGCGGTATCTGCGCAATCATCCCCCGGGTGGGGACCGCCTGCGCCGTCTGGAACAGGAGTACGAGACATTGCAGAACCGCCCGCGGCCGGAGGTAGCTGCGCCGCCGCCCGCGGCCACGTGCCCGGCCCCGGACCTGCCGGAGGTGACACCGGCGGAGAATCCCTGGTTCCCATTGGCGGTGGGGGCGCGCTGGAGCTACGTAGTGCAGAAAGAGGGTGCAGAGAGGGCGGAGTACACCCTCGAAGTGGTGGCGGAGATCCCCGCCGACAGGGGGAAGACATGGCGCGGCGTGGTCTCCTTCGGGGACGCCTCCGTCTCCTGTCGGCTGCTCACCACCCGGGACCAGGTGTGGTGGAGGCCCCCCGCGGGAAAGGCGAATGGCGAGTGGCGTCTGCGGTATGCAACGGCCTCGGGGGATGGCGCGGCGGCGGGGGAGGGATGGGAGTTCCGTGTGATGGGGATGGAGGCGGTCTCGGTTCCGTGCGGCACTTTCCCGGAGGCGCTTCGGGTTCAGCAGTGCAGAACCGACGGCTCCGCGCGCATTGACCTGTGGTTCGTGAAGGGCGTCGGGCTGGTGAAGCGCGTGGCCTCGCACACCGGGGTGACGGAGATGCTGGTGGACTACTGGGTGCCGACGGAGGCGGGGCAGATTGGTGCTGTAGGGCGGGCTTACCCAAGTCCGCCAATCGGGCGTCCGTCGGAGAAGGGGGGCCGATGACAGCGCGACACAGACCTCTGCCCGCAGGGGAGGAACACGGGACAGATGAGGCCTTCGCCCGCGATCCCCGCACCAAGTTGGTCGTCACCACCAGCGCGGGGCTGGAGGCGGAGGCGAGGCAGGAGATCAGGCGGGCGTTGCCCGGCGCGGAGGTGCGCCCGCTTCTGTTCAAGGGCAATCTGCTGGTGCTTGCGGCACTCGGGGAAAGCGAGGCCGTGGTGCGCCTGCGAGAGGCCGACACCAGGGTGCTGGCGCGGGCGGTTCCGGTGCAGGCCCGGGTTCGGCTCACCGCTGATGCAACCTGTTTTCCGGCGGTGGCGGAGGCCGCGGCGGGGCTGGGGCGGATTCAGCCTGGGGACGTGTTCCTGGTGCGCGCCACCCGGAGGGGACGGCACGAGTGGCATGGGCGAGACCTGGAGCGCGCGGCGGCCGCCGCGATCGAGCAGGCGACCGGCGCAACCGGCGATTACGAGCGAGAGGCAGATTGGTTGGTAAGTGTGCAGGCATACCAGGACCTCGCCTTCGTGGGGGTGAACCACCCCGCGAATCTGGTGAAGAAGGCCCTGCGGCGCCAGCGCAAGTATGCCCCAGGGGAGCGCCCCCTCAACCGGGCGCAATGGAAGTTGAGGGAGGCGTTGGATGCCTTTGGCATAGATCTGGCGCCTGGAAGCGAGGCGCTGGACCTCGGTTCCGCGCCCGGGGGTTGGGCGCTGGCGCTCGCCGAGCGAGGGTGCCGGGTGACGGCGGTGGACCCGGCCGCATTGGACGAGGCGGCGGCCGGGCACCCGAATGTGACCCATTTGCGGGAGCGGGCGGAAGATCTCGCGGAGCGCGCATCGTGGAGGGAGAGGTTCGACCTGCTGACCTGTGACATGAACACCGACCCGGCCGAGGCGGCGCGGGCCTTGTGCGCTCTCGCCCCCATGCTGAAGCCGGGGGCACCGGCGATCATGACCGTGAAATTTCCCACGCGAAGGCGAAAGAGGCACGAGATGGAGGCCAGGGAAGCGCTGGCTGGCGAGTTCGAGGGGATTGAAATGAGGCGAATGCCGCACAACGCGCGGGAGACAACTGCGGTGATGTGGAGAAAAGGGGGAGCAGAGAACGCGCCGAAGTAATCGCAAGAAAACAGTTGAAACGTACTGCCCGCCAACCGGCGGGCTGCGAGGAGGACAGGAACCATGGCGAGGAAAGTGCGGGCGGCGGTGATCGGGACGGGAGCGATCGCTCCGGTTCACATGAACGGATACGTGCAGAGCCCGGGGGCGGAGTTGGTGGCGGTATGTGATGTGGATCGGGGCCGGGCCAAGGCGGCGGCGGAGAAGTATGGGGTGCCGCATGTGTTCACCGACTACCGGAAACTCCTGGCCGCGGATCTGGTGGACGCGGTGTCGGTGTGCACGCCCAACAACACCCACATGCCCATCACCATTGCCGCGCTCAAGGCGGGCAAGCACGTGCTCTGCGAGAAGCCCATCGCCTTCGACGGGAACCAGGCGAGGAGGATGGTGGCGGCCGCGCGCAAGGCGCGCCGGGTACTGATGACCGCGCAGTCCATGCGCTTCGGTGCGGGCGCGCAGTTGGTGAAGAAACTGGCCGACCAGGGGCGGTTCGGGGAACTGTATTTCGGCAAAGGAATGATGCTGCGGCGCAACGGCATTCCGCGGGGCTGGTTCCAGGATGTGAAGCAGTCCGGCGGCGGGCCGCTGATCGACATCGGCGTACACGTGCTGGACTTCCTGTGGTGGGTGATGGGAATGCCGAAGCCGGTGTCCGCCTTCGGCGTCACCTTCGATTATGTGGGAAAGAAGGGCCAGGGGCGCGGCGACTGGGGGGTCAACTACGCACCGGGCAAGTTCAGCGTCGAGGACTTCGGCGCGGGCATGATTCGCTTCGCCGACGGCAGGGCGATCAGCATCGAGGTGTCGTGGGCGGCACACACGGGCGACAACTACTTCGCGCGCGTGCTGGGCACCAAGGGCGGGGCGCAGCTCAACCCGGAGCTGGTGCTGTACGAGACCGCGGGCGGCACTCCGGTCGAGGTGAGGCCTCAGCCGGCGCGCGTGGACGGGTATGTCGAGGAGGTGCGCCACTTCGTCCAGTGCATCCAGCGCGGTGAGAAGCCGCTGGTGGACGCCTCGCAGTCCGTGGTCGTGATGGACATGTTGAAGGGAATCTACAAGTCGGCGCAGACCGGCCGGCCGGTGTCGCTGGCTGCGCGCTGAGAGGCCGGAGAGTTTGACGCGGGAAGCGCCGTCTCCTATGATAACCGGGAGAGGCGAGGTTCGGAGGCGCTGAGTGGATCATCTGTGGGCGCCGTGGAGGATGAGTTACGTGGGCGCAGAGCAGCCGGAGGGATGTATCTTCTGTGTGTTGCCTGCGGCCGGGGACGATGACGCCAATCACATCGTCCACCGAGGCGATGCCGTCTTCCTGATGCTGAACCGATTTCCCTACAACACCGGCCACTTGATGGTGGCTCCCTACCGGCATGTGGCGGATCCGCTCGAGCTCACCCCCCAGGAATCGAGCGAACTGCTGTACGGCATCCGCGTGGCCGTGGAGGCGCTTCGCATCGCCTATCGCCCAGAGGGGTTCAACATCGGTGCGAACATCGGGCACTGCGCGGGGGCCGGCTATGCCGGCCACCTGCACGTCCACGTGGTTCCGCGGTGGACCGGGGACACCAACTTCATGGCCGTGTCGGCCGAGACGCGGGTGGTCCCGGAGGATATCTCGGAGACCTATCGCAAACTCAAGGAATCTCTGAAGGAGCGGGAGAAGGGCCGCCAGGGAGGCTGATGCCTCCAGCGACCGTCACCACATGATCGGCGACTTCAGGTATGTCTGGCAGACGGTCAGGGAACACTTCGGGATCGTCGCGGTCCTGGACATCGCACTGGTCGCGGCGGCGATCTACTACGTCTTGCGGCTGCTGCGGGGCACGCGCGCGGTCCAGTTGATCAAAGGGCTGGCCGTGCTGGGGGCGCTGATCGTGCTCACCGGATCGCTCCACCTGGTCACCTGCAACTGGCTGTTGAAACTGGCCCTCCTGCCCGGGGTGATCGCATTGCTGATTCTGTTCCAGCCCGAACTTCGCCTGGCCCTGGAGCAGATCGGAAGGGGCGGCATCTTCGGGGTGGGCTTCACCGCCCTTCGCCAGGAGCAGATCACGCGCGTGGTGGACGAGGTGGTGCGCGGAGTACGGCAACTCTCCCGGGACCGGGCGGGCGCGCTGCTCGCCGTGGAGAGAGAGGTCGGATTGAACGACGTCATCCAGACCGGCCGCCGCATGGACTCCCTGGTGTCCTCCGATTTGCTGCGCACCATCTTCTATCCCGGGACTCCGCTCCACGATCTGGCCACGGTGATTAGGGGTGACCGCATCGTGGCCGCCGGCTGTCTGCTGCCGCTGACCGAGCGGCGGGGTGTGCGGGGGATGCTCGGCACCAGGCACCGGGCGGCGCTGGGGCTGAGCGAGACCACGGATGCGGTGGTGATCGTGGTCTCGGAGGAGACCGGGGGCATATCGCTGGCGGTGGACGGAAGGCTGTACGGGAACCTTACGCCCGACCTCCTCCGACAGCGGCTGCTCAGCATTCTGACGCCTGCCCCAAAACATCGCAGGCTCAGGCTGAGGAGACGCCAGGATGCTGCATAAGAACCTCGCCCTCAAGTTGGTGTCCCTGGGGCTGGCGCTCTTTCTGTGGTTCTGGGTGCTGTTCACGCAGCGCACGGTGATCGTCGAAACCTCGGTGAAGGCGCCCATCGCGGCCCACGACGTGGCGCCCGGACTGGCTCTGGCGAACGCGCTCCCCGAGGCCGAGGTGCGGGTGCGGGGCATGAAGGAGGACCTGGCGGGAGGGCCTCCGGGGGTAAACGCCTATGTCCCCTGTTCCGGGCTGGCCGCGGGCCGCCACACCCTTCCGGTCAAGGTGCAGGTGCCCAAGAACCTCACCCTGGTGGAGGTGCAGCCGCCGCGGGTCGAGGTCAACATCGAGCCCCTGGTGAAGGAGCAGAAGCCGATAGAGGTGAGGCTCAAGGGATCGCTGTCCCCCGAGTACGAGTTGGTGAACTCGTCGGTGAGGCCGAGGTATGCCCATGTAACGGGGGTCCAGAGCCGCGTCGGCCAGGTGGTCCGCCTGGTGGCGAATCTCGACCTCGGACGCATCACCACCCCGGAACTGCCGAAGACCGCTCCCATCCAGCCGCTGAATCAGGCCGGGACGGTGGTGCAGGGAGTAATCGTCACTCCTGCGCACGCGGAGATAGTGCTTCAGGTGAGGCCCGCCCTGGTCGCCCGCACGGTGCCGGTCGTGCCCAAGGCACAGGGGACGCCCGCTCCCGGCTATCGCGTGAACTCGGTGGTCGTGGAGCCCGCCATAATCACCATCTCCGGCCCGGCGAAGAAGGTGGAAGGGTTGAACAAAGTGGAGACCGAGACCTTCTCGCTGGACGGGCTCACGACCCGGGTCACGCGCAAAGTGCGCGTCGTGGTTCCCGAGGGCGTGTCCGCGCTCAACGGAGGAACGGTCACCATCACCATTGACGTGCAACGCGAGCGCGCCGGTCGGGCGCGGGGGCGCGACTAGCAGAGCGTGGGCGTCGGGGGGCTCTCAGGTGACCTTGGCGCCGTTCGGCAGTTCCCGGTCCGGGGTGACCAGGGTGATGCTCTGATCGTCCCCCTTCACCCAACCGGCCAGCACCATTCCCTCTGAGCGCACGCCGCGGATGACGGCCGGCTCCAGGTTCGCCACCACCACCACCTTCTTTGCCACCAGGTCCTCGGGCCGGTAAGAGAGGGCGATGCCGGCGACCAGCGTGCGAGGCTGCTCCTCGCCGATGTCCACCGTGAGTTTGAGCAGCTTGTCCGCGCCCGCCACCGGCTCGGCGGTCACCACCTGGCCGACTCTCAGGTCCAACTTCTGAAAATCCTTGATCGAGATCATCGCTCCCTGCTCCTTCTTCGCGGGCGCCTTCGCCGCGGGGGGCGCGGCCGGCCGCTCCTTCTTCCTCTCCGGGCGGGGGAAGAGCGCCTCCGCCTTTCCGATTTCCTGTCCTCCCGGCAGCAATCCCCATTCCCTGGTTTGGGACCACTCGCGCTTCCACCCGCGCAGGCCGAGTTGGGCCTCGATGTCGTCCGCGGTGTGGGGCATCACCGGGCTCACCAGCACCGCGGCGATCCTGAGCGCCTCCGCGGTGGAGTAGAGCACGCGGTCCAGCGCCTCCTGCTCTCCCTGCTTGGCCAGCGACCACGGCGCCTGCTGGTCCACGTATCGGTTGACCTCGGCCAGGAATGCCCAGATCGCCTTCAGACCCGCGCTGAAGTCCAGGGACTCCATGGCCGCCTCCCAGCCGTCGGCCGCGGAGGCGGCGGCCGGCTGGAGCGTCGGGTCGGGCGGGCACGGCGCGGGGATCTTCCCCTCCCGGTAGCGCCCGATCATCGCCAGCACGCGGTGAAGCAAGTTGCCCAGGTCGTTGCCGAGGTCGTTGGCATATCTCCCGAGGAGCGCCTCCCCGGAGAACTCGCCGTCCTGCCCGAAGGGCACCTCGCGCAGCATGTGATAGCGAAGCGCGTCCACCGCGCGCTCCCGCGTACACCCGGTCTCCTGCACGATCACGTCCAGGGTGGGCTGAGGCCTGGGCATGTGCGCGCCGCGGGACTTGGAGATCTTCTTGCCCCCCAGGGTCCAGTACCCGTGGGCCACCACCTTCTTCGGCAGGGGCAGGCCGGCGGACATGAGCATCGCCGGCCACAGCGAGGCATGGAATCGCACGAAGATGTCCTTCGCCATCACGTGCACGTCGGCCGGCCAGAACTTCTGGAATCGCTCCTCGTCATCCGGGTATCCGACACAGGTGAGGTAGTTGACGAGGGCGTCGGCCCACACGTAGACCACCATTCCTTCGGAATCGGGGATGGAGGAGGGGAGGGGGACGCCCCAGTCAGACCGGCGGGTCACGCACACATCGTTCAGGCCGCGCTCGATGAAAGCGACCACCTCGTTCTTGCGGAACTCGGGCAGCAGGAAGCCGGGGTTCTCCTCGATGTGCTTCAGGAGCCGCTCGGCATACTTGGAGAAGCGAAAGAAATAAGCTGGCTCGCTGAGGTGTTCCACCGGCTTGTTGCACTCAGGGTTGGGGCAGCGGCCCTCCACCAGATCCTGCTCCCGGAAGTAGGTCTCGCAGGAGACGCAGTACCATCCCTCATACGCCCCCACGTACAGGTCGCCGCTGCGATAGAGCGCCTCCATGAAGGCCTGCACCGCGCGATGGTGCCGTTGCTCGGTGGTCTGGATGAAGTCGTCGTAACTGATGGCGAGGCTCTGCCACTCCCGGCGGAAGAGGTCGGCCATCCGGTCCACATGGGTCTTCGGGTCGAGGCCCCTCTCCTCTGCCGCGCGCACCACCTTGAGGCCGTTCTCGTCGGTGCCGGTGGCGAAGAACACCTCGTCGCCCCGCAGCCGGTGGTAGCGGGCCAGCACGTCCGCGGCGATGGTGGAATAGGCATGTCCCACCGTGGGGTCATCGTTCACATAATAGATGGGTGTGGTGACGTAGAACTTCACCCGCTCCGACTCCTGAAGGGGATCGGATGCGCCGACGGAAGCGAGCAGGCCCGCTCCAAAACGGCTACCGGCAGGTGGAGCAGTCTCCGCCCGAGCAGGTGCTGCAACTCGCCCCGGAGAGCGCCTTGCTGGTCTCCCCGCCGGCCACGCGCGCCGCGAACACCGACATCAGCCGCCGCGCCCCGCGCGCCCCGCACTTAGGGCACTTCACGCCCCTGCCGTTCTCGTCCATCCGGCAGAGTTGCTCGAAGACCGTGTCGCACTGCTTGCAACGAAACTCGTACAGAGGCACGAAGCAACCTCCAAACGTCAGCGCAAATCGTTCAATCGTTACTATACCCCCGGCCGCGAGGGGTGTCAAACGCGAGGTCCAAAGGTAACTGTTCGGCGTGGGGTGTTATCAGAAAGGAGGCGGAGGAGGAATAAGTTTGCGGGAGGCGGACCATGGAAAGGGAGCTGCGATTCCCGCGGACCGAAGAGAGGACGGATCGGCGTCCGGGGCACTGGTGTGGGGGGAGGAAGTTCCATGGGCATGAAGTGAAGACTCGCCTGGTAGTGGACCCGAAGGTGGAGCAGGTGGAGGTAGTGCGATATCGGTGTGCGAAGTGCCCCAAGACTCAGCGCGTACATCCGGCTGGGGTGAGCAAAGGGAAACAGACCCAGTGTGAGAAGGTGATGTCGGCGACCCTGTATGGGCTGGGGCTGAGCTATGACAAGGCGAGCCT
>JALGTT010000329.1 GCA_029821235.1 Candidatus Hebobacteria bacterium
GTGGACACGCGCAACGTGGCCAAGGGACTGCCGGGGGCCGATGGGAAGGTGTGGCTCGCCTGACCGGCCCTATCCTCCGGCGGGCGCCACCGTGCCGTCCGGCAGCACCACACACCTCGACAGGTCCGCTCCCTCGGGCAGGGGCGCGCCGTCCCACACCACACACCCTGACAGGGAGGCGCCGGCCGGAATCTCCACCTCCGCCCCCACCGCGCTTCCCCCGCCCACCCGCGCCCCTCCGCGCACGCGGGAGCGCGCGCCGATGATGACGGGGGCCGTCAATTCCGCCCCTGGGTCCACCTCCGCCCCCGCCTCCACCCGCACGCCCGGCTTCACCTCCTCGCCCGGAAGGCGCGCCTGGACTTTCCCCTCCAGCATCTCCTTCTGGGCGGCGAGGTAATCGCTCACCTTGCCTATGTCCCGCCAGTAGCCGGGAAGGCTGAACCCATAGAAGGGCGCGCCGGACTCCACCAGTCTGGGGAACAGGTTGAAGCCGTAGTCGTAGAAACCCTCCGGCGGGATGAGGTTGAGGATCTCCGGCTCGAACAGGTAGATCTGGGTGTTGGCGGTGTTGCTCGGGGACGGGCCTTTGGGTTTTTCGACGAACTTCTCGATGCGGCCGTCCTCGGCGGTGACGACGATGCCGAACTGGGAGGTCTCCTCCACCTCGACCAGGCCGATGCTGGCCACCGCGCCGGCCTGGCGGTGGCGCCGCAGCAGTTCGCTGAGGTCCATGTCGGTGAGGTCGTCGGAGCCGATCACGAGAAAGGTGTCGTCCTTGAGAAACTCCGCGCAGCGCTTGGTGCCCCCGGCCGAGCCGAGCAGCTCCTCCTCGCGGCTGTAGTGGAGGGAGACGCCGAACTCGCTCCCATCCCCCAGCGTCTCCTCGATCGCGTCGGCCCGGTAGTGGAGATTCGCCACCACCTCGGTGAAGCCGTGGCGGGCCAGGTGCTCCAGCACATACCCGGCCACCGGCCGGTTGGCGATGGGAAGCAGCGGCTTGGGCAGGTGATCCGTAAGCGGCCGCATCCGCTCCCCCACCCCCGCCGACAACATCAACGCTCTCATTCCTCCACATCCCCTTCCTTGGCTTGCAGACGGCGACACTATTATGCCACTTCCAGACCGAAGGGGAAAGTGCGGAGAGGTGCGGCCCCGGCAAGGCATTTTCCCCTCCCGGCGAATAGCATAGCAGTGGCGGCCGGAGGGGGGCGGGGGAGAACGAGACCACCGGGAGAGGGGCAGATGGCGAGATACGCGATCGGGCTGGACTATGGCACGAATTCCGTGCGGTGCGTGCTGGTGAACGTCGCCAACGGGAGGGAGGTGGCGACCAGTGTGTGGGGGTACGAGCATGGGGTGGAGGGGGTGATCCTGGGCGATGACCCGAATCTGGCGCGCCAGCACCCCGCCGATTATCTCAAGGGCGCGCAGGTGGTGGTGAGGCGCACCCTCGGCCTGGCGAAGCGGAAGGTGCGCGGATTCGCGCCGGACCAGGTGATAGGGATCGGCGTGGACACCACCGGAAGCACGCCGATGCCGGTGGACGCGGAGGGCAGACCGCTCGCCCTCCATCGGGAGTTCGGCCGCGACCCGGATGCCATGGCCTGGCTGTGGAAGGACCACACCTCGGTGGCGGAGGCGGAGGAGATCACCGCCCTCGCCGCGCGGTTGCGGCCCCACTACCTCGCCAAGTGCGGCGGCAAGTACAGCAGCGAGTGGTTCTTCAGCAAGATCCTCCACTGCCTCCGCACCAACCCGAAAGTATTCCGTGCGGCCCACCTCTGGGTGGAGATCGCCGACTGGATCCCGGCCGCCCTCACCGGCACCGAGCATCCGGACCGCCTTACCGTGGGGATCTGCGGGGCCGGACACAAGGCGATGTACAACGAGGCCTGGGGCGGGTATCCGGACAAGCGGTTCCTGGTGCGGCTCGACCCGGAATTGGGGGAGTTGCGGGACCGGCTGAAGGAGAAGGCCTACGCGATCGACACCACGGTGGGCGGGCTGAGCGAGGACTGGGCGCGGCAGACCGGGCTTCCCGCGGGCGTGCCGGTGGCGGTGGGGGCGATTGACGCGCACCTGGGGGCGGTGGGCGCGGGGATCACCACCGGCGCCCTGGTGAAGATCATCGGGACCAGCACCTGCGACATGGCGGTGTGGCCCCGCCGGAGGCAGATGCCGGACATCCCCGGGGTGGCGGGGATCGTGCCGGACAGCATCCTGCCTGGTTATTTCGGGCTGGAGGCCGGGCAGCCGGC
>JALGTT010000330.1 GCA_029821235.1 Candidatus Hebobacteria bacterium
CTGGTGCCCGCCGGGAGGCTGCGGGAGCCGCCGCACCACCTGGCGCGGGCGGACGCGGTGTGGCTGACTCACTGCGACCTGGTGAGACGGCAGGACCTGGAGGAGTTGAGGGCACAGGTCGCCTCCCTGGCTCCCCGCGCCCGGGTGTGGCAGGCGGTGCACGCGCCGGTCGGCCTGACGCGGGTGGACGGCGGCGAACAGGCAGAGCCCTCCGCGCTGCGCGGCCGCCAGGTGTGTGCGCTCTCGGCCCTGGGCAACCCTGCGGCCTTCGAGCGGACCCTGAGCAAGCTGGGGGCCGTGGTGGTTCACCAGGCGCGCTTCCCGGATCACCATCGGTATACGAAGGAGGAACTGGCGGAGGCCGCCTCGGCCGGGGAGGCGGAGTGGGTGGTCACCACCGAGAAGGACGCCGCGCGAATGCCCGCGGTGGAGACCGGGAAACCGCTCTGGGTGTTGGGGGTGGAGATGAAGCCCCTGGAGGGAGAGCCGAGCCTGGGGGATGAACTGGAGCGCCTGCTGAACAGGCCGGATGGGAAATGAGCACCTACTACGGGCCGGAGAAGAGCTCGCGACTATATCAGTGGCACCGCCGGCTGCAAACCCGGGTGGGGAACGCGGTGCTGCTGTGGATGGGGAGACGGTACGCGCATCTCCCGGCCGGTATCGCACGGCGCCTGGGAGGGGGCCTGGGGTCGTTCATGCGCCACCTCTCCCCCCGTCACTACCGCATCGTCCTCACCAACCTGCGGCTGGCCTTTGGCGAGGAGAAGGACGAGCGGGAGCTGAGAAGGATTGCGGACGCGTGCTATCGCCACCTGGGCAAGTGCCTGATGGAGTTCATCCGGCTGCCCGCGATGAGCGCGGAGGAGATAAAGCGGGTCACAGACTACGAGGGCAGGGAATACCTCGACGAGGCACTGTCGCGGGGCAAAGGGGTGATTCTGCTCACCGCGCATCTGGGCAACTGGGAGATGGTGGGGGCCCGCATCGCGGCCGACGAATACCCGCTCACGGTGATCGCCCGCGCCCAGCGGGACGACCGCCTCACCGCCTACATCCGCGAGACGCGGCGGCACGCGGGGATGCGGGTGGTCCACCGGGAGGAGTCGGTGCGCGCCTCCCTGCGCGCCCTGCGGAACAACGAGTTGGTCGGCATCCTGCTGGACCAGAACGCGGGGGATGACGGCATCTTCGTGGAGTTCTTCGGGCGGCTCGCCTCCACCGCGCCCGGCGCGGCCGCCTTCGCCCTGCGCACCGGCGCGGCAGTGGTGCCCACCTTCGGCCGGCGGAACCCGGACGACAGCCACACCATCATCTTCAAGCCGGCGTGTCCGCTCATCCGCACCGGGGACCTCAAGCACGACATCGCGGCCAACACCGCGCATTACACCAAAGTCATCG
This sequence comes from Candidatus Hebobacteria bacterium, assembly GCA_029821235.1. Taxonomy (GTDB): domain Bacteria; phylum Armatimonadota; class Hebobacteria; order Hebobacterales; family Hebobacteraceae; genus S016-27. Next base: position 1,402 of record JALGTT010000330.1, read on the forward strand.
AGGCGCAGATTCGCGCCCAGCCCGAGCAGTGGTTCTGGCTCCACAAGCGGTGGAAGAGCAGGCCGCCGGAGGAGCAGGAGTGAGCGGGAGATTCGCGGGGGCGCGGAGCATCCTCCTGGTGAAGCTCAGCTCCATCGGGGATGTCGTCCACTCGCTCCCCGTGCTCGCCGCCGTGCGCCGCCGCTACCCGGAGGCCCACATCGCGTGGGCGGTGGGCCCCGCGGCCGCGGGGCTGGTGGCCGGCAGCCCCCATCTCGACGAGACGCTGGTGGTCGGGGGAGAGGGGGAGCCCGGCCTGGACGTGCAGGCGGTGCCCGACTGGCGCGCTCCGCGGCGGCTGGCGCGCACACTCCGCGCGCGCGGCTTCGACCTCGCGCTCGACCTGCAGGGGCTGTTCAAGACTGCGTTCATCGCCTATCTCAGCGGCGCGCGCGACCGCATCGGGTTTCGCAACCTCCAGGAGGGCGCATTCATCTTCAACAACCGCCGCATCGTCCCCGATCGGCGGGACTGCCACGCGGTGGAGGGGTATCTCGGGTTCGCGCGCGCGTTGGACGCGCCCGCGGAACCGCTCGATTTCACCATCGCCGCCTCGGAGGGAGACCGCCAGGTGGTGGACGACCTCTTGCGGGGACAGCGCAATCTCGTCGCCCTGGTGCCCGGCGCCCGCTGGGCGACGAAGAGGTGGCCGCCGGAGCGGTTCGCGGGGGTGGCCGACCGGCTGGCCGCGGAGCTGGGGGTGACGTGTGTGGTGGTGGGAGGGGAGGGCGACCGCGCGCTGGCGGAGGAGATCCAGGCCGCGGCCCATGCCTCCCTGCTCGACCTGTGCGGCAAGACCACGCTGAAGCAACTGGCCGAG
>JALGTT010000331.1 GCA_029821235.1 Candidatus Hebobacteria bacterium
GGCCGGCTGGGAGGAGCGAAACCTGATCGTCTGGGTGAAGAACAACGGCGCGGGCGCGCTCTTCGCCCAGTACAAGCACTGGTACGAGCCGTGCTTCTACGCCCACAAGCAGGGGCAGTCTCCTCGCTGGCACGGCCCCACCAATGAGCGCACGGTGTGGACGCACGACAAGCCAGCGGTGAACGACCTGCACCCGACGATGAAGCCGGTTGCCCTGATCGAGCGGACGATCAACAACGCCACCGAGCCGGGGCAGGTGGTGGTGGATGCGTTCCTGGGTTCGGGGACGGCGATCATCGCCGCGGAGAGGACGGCGCGAGCGTGCTTCGGCTTTGAGCTGGATGCGCGCTACTGTGATGTCATTCTGGAGCGCTGGGAGCAGTTTACGGGGCTCTCAGCCAAAAGGGCGAGTCGGCGAAGGCGGGCGCAGAATCGGAGATAACTGGAGATTTTGAAAAAATGCCGCGAGTGAGTTCGGCCGAGAAGAAGCAAGCAATCATGGAGCGCCGCTGGAAGGTCTGGCGGCTGCGGGTGGTCCAGAAGTTGGACATCTCGGAGATCGTGAAGGCGGTCGGGGTGTCCGCCTCCACCGTGGAGGCCGACCTGGCGGAGATGCGCAAGATGCGGACCGAGCACCTGCGCCAAAGCAAACAAGCGCAGGAGGCCGCGATCCACGCCGGCATCGAGGTTGTGGAGGAGTGCGATGCCATGTGCCGCCAGGCGTGGAGCGACCTGTTCGCGGCCCAACCCGGCTCGGCCACCCGTGCGAAGTTCCTGACTGTGTTGCTGAACGCCATCGGACGGCGGATCGAGATACTCCAGTCGCTCGGCATGCTGGATTGAGCGGCGGACGAGGTGGTAGTAAGTGGCGGCAACATCCGCGACCTCACAGACCAGGAGGCGGAGCGGCTCATCGCAGTGCTGCGGGCTGCCGGCCGACACGTCGCCGGAGGCAATAGTAAGAGCGACCGAAAGACTCGAGGAACTCGTAAGGCTGCGCGCTGACCCCGCCCTCTGGATCGAGGCGAACCTGTGGATCAGGAACAAGCGGAAGCGGGTGATTCCGCTTGTGTTGAACTGGGCACAGCGGGAGTACTATCAGCACCGCACTAGTCGGGATATCATCCTGAAGGCCCGCCAGATGGGGTTCACCACGCTCATCTGTGCGCTCTTCTTCGCGGATACACTCCTCCAGTCGAACACCACTTCGGTGATGGTGGCCCACGACTTCGACTCGGCGGAGCGGATCTTCCGAATCGTGCAACTCTTCTGGGAGCGACTGCCGGACTCAGAGAAGGCGGAGGCTGGCAAGCCGCGGTTCTCGAACCGGCGGGAGTTCTTGTGGCCGAAGATCAACTCGCACTTCTACATCGGTACCGCGGCATCGCTCACCTTCGGCCGCGGCCAGACCATCAACAACCTGCACTGTTCCGAGTTCGCCTTCTGGCCCCGGCCCGAGGAGGCGCTGATCGCGCTGACCGAGGCGGTGCCGTCGGACGGCCGAATCATCCTGGAGTCCACCGCCAACGGCCGCGGCAACTACTTCCACGCGTTGTGGACAGAGGCGACGGACGGGGAGGCGCGGTTCGCGCCGCACTACTATGTGTGGTTCGAATCTCCGGAGTACACGGCCCGGGTGACCAAGCGCGAGGAGCGGGAGATCATGGGCAACCTGACTCCCGAAGAGGCGCGGCTGGTGAAGCAGTACCAGCTCACGGCCGGGCAGATCAAGTGGCGGCGGGAGAAGCGGCGCGATCTCTTCAAGCAGGAGTACCCCGAGGACGACGTGACCTGCTTCCTGGCGAGCACGCGGTCGGTGTTCGACCTGGAGGCGCTTCAGCGGATGGCGGCGCGGATCGGCGCGGAGCCGGCCCCAAAGTCCCTGGCGACGATCCCGAAGCGGAGCGGCCGGCCGGTGCCGGTGGCTCCGGCGCGGCTGCTGGTGTGGCGCAAGCCCGAGCAGGGCAAGGAGTACGTGATCGGAGCGGACGTGGGCGAGGGGCTGCCCGGTGGAGACGCTTCGTGCGCCGTGGTGTTGGAGCGGCGGTCCGGAGAGCAGGTAGCGGAGCTGCATGGCCGCGTCGCCCCCGATCGCTTCGGCCACCTGCTGGACGCCTTGGGCCGCTGGTATCACCGGGCGCAGGTCGCAGTGGAGCGCAACAACCACGGGCACTCGACGCTGAACACACTGCGCAATGTCCGCCACTACCCGCGGCTGTACTACCACGTGCGCTACGATGCCCGGGC
>JALGTT010000332.1 GCA_029821235.1 Candidatus Hebobacteria bacterium
CGTGCGCAGCACGCTCCGCGCCGCATCGTGGCGTCCGGTCACCAGAGTGAGGCCGGGAAGCGCGATCATCGCGTCCCGTCCCCATTCCTCGAACCAGTGGTATCCGGCGACCAGGCCGCACGCGCGGCGGCCCGAGGAACGTGCGCCGCGGTCCACGATGAACGCGTCCGTGGCGGCGGCCAGGGTTCGGAGGGGCTCCGGCTCCTCCTGCCATGGCCGCGCCAGCAGCGCCCGGCGGGTGCGCTCTGCCTCCAGCATTCGCGCCGGCTCCAGGGTCTCCGGAGGCTCGATGGAGGCGATCAGGTAGCGGGTCTGGCCGGAGGAGAACTGGCAGGTGAAGAACCCCGGGCTCCACTGGTCCTCCCGCCAGTCGAGCCCCCGCGCCGCCTCCTCCCGGTATTCGAAGTCGCGATACCACTCCCCCCACTCCTCGAAATATGCGCCCGGGAAGTAGATGTACAGTGGCGGGACCCCCGGGTACGGCTGCACGGTGATGAGATCCCGCCCGCCGCCCACCTGCACTGAGGTGCTGAACCCATCATTCTCCTTCATCAGGTGATGGTAGTCCCGGCAGTTGACGATGGGGCGCACCACCAGGCTCAGACTCCCGTGCGCGCAGGAGGCGCGATACCTGACGATTACGGCATTGTGCCCGCGGCACATCGCCACCGTCTTGTCCAGGCGCGCGGGCAGAGTGGTGGGGACCTCGTAGTGGAAGGTGGGAAACGGCTCCAGCGCGAACCCGGGGTACTGATTACAGGAGAGATCGTACTCCCGGTCCCGTATCGCCACCGTTTCCTCCAACTTCGAGAGGAGCACGGTGCGCCCGGCCGGGGGAGTGAGGGCCGCCACCAGGAGGCCGTGATAGCGCCTGGTATTGGCCCCGACGATGGTGCTGGAGGCGTATCCACCCAGGCCGTTCGTCTCCAGCCATTCCCTGGCGGCCGCCCGGTCGAAGTCCTGGCAGATGTCGGGGCCAAAGGCGATCATGACACCCAGCTATCCCGGCCGCGGGCCGACGCGCGCTCTCCGAAGCCGCCGAAGGGCGGCGCTCGATGGGAGCGCTCAGTCAACCAGGCCGTACTTCTCGATGTTGGCGTCGGCCAGAGCCTGAATGTCGGCGAGCTTCGCCTTTCCTTCCTCGGTGCGGAACAGGTGGCGGAAGCGGCGCTGAGGCTTGAGGTACTCCTCCACGGGGACCTTCTTGATCTTCCGCACCCGCGTCACCTCGCCGTCCTCCCACTCCACCAGAGGAAAGAGTCCGCACTCCACAGCCAGTTTCCCGATCTCCACGGTGTCCTTCTCCGGGTAGCCCCATCCCGGCGGGCAGGGCACGTGGACCTGGAGGTACTTGGGCCCGCGGATGCCGAGCGCCTTCCGCACCTTGCGCTTCAGGTCCGCGAAGAACGACACGGAGGCGGTCGCCACATAGGGAATGCCGTGCGCGGCGCAAATTGCGGGCAGGTTCTTCTTGGGGCGATCCTCGCCGAAGGAGGCGCGGCCCGCAGGGCTGGTGGTGGTGCTGGCGGCAAAGGGGGTGGAACCGGACCGCTGCACTCCCGTGTTCATGTAGGCCTCGTTGTCATAGCAGACGTAGAGGATATCGTGCCCGCGCTCCATCATGCCCGAGAGGGCGCCGAACCCGATGTCCACGGTGGCGCCGTCGCCGCCGAAGGCGAGCACCCGGGTCGTCTCCAGCCGGCCCTGCTTGCGGAGGGCCGCCTCGATGCCGGCTGCCACGGAGGCCGCGTTCTCGAACAGCGAGTGAATCCAGGGGACGCCCCAGGCCGACTCCGGGTAAGGTGTGCTGAATACCTCCAGGCACCCGGTGGCATTCGTCACCACGCAGTCGGGCCCCACCACCTCCATGATCATGCGCACCGCGGCCGCCTGTCCGCAGCCGGCGCAGGCGCGGTGACCGGGAAGGAATCCTCTGCTGAGTTCATAGGTGAACGGTTGCGTTGCCATCTCAAGCTTCCTCCAGCGCTTCGGTGCGAAGACCGGCGAAGAATTCCCTCTCCCCGGCGCCGGCCCGCTTGCACGCCTCGTCTATGGTGTTGAACGTGACATCCCGCCCGCCGAGACCGACGATGGCGCAGGAGACCGGCACCGTGCTGCGGCCGTAGAGCGCGGAGCGCAGTTCGGAAGCGACGATGCCCTGCGCCCCCATGCCAACGGCTTTCTCGAGCACAACCACCTGCTTGGCTCCGGACACGGCCTCGACCAGTTCCTCGCCCGGGAAGGGACGGAAGCAGCGCAGCTTCAGCGCGCCCACCTTCTGGCCCTCCGCCCTCCTGGCGTCGGCCCAGTCCTTGAGCGTGCCAACGACGCTTCCCAGCCCGATGACAATGGTCTCGGCGTCATCGCACCGGTAGGCTTCGATCACATCTCCGCCCCAGCGCCCGAACGCCTCCTTGAACTCCCTGGCCACCTCCTTGACCACTTCCTTGGAGGCCAGGCAGTCCTGTTGCATCACGTAGCGGGCCTCGTGGAAGAGCTCCGGGCCGATGTAGGCGCCGAGGGTGTAGGGATCCTCCGGGTCCAGCCGGTAGAGCGGGTCGTACTTGGGAAGGAAGGCGTCCACTTGCTCCTGCTCCGGCATATCCACGCTCTCGTAGGTGTGGGTGAGGATGAACCCGTCCATGCACACCATCACCGGAAGGAGCACCCGGTCGTCCTCCGCGATCTTGTAGGCCTGGATATGCATGTCCAGGGCCTCCTGGTTGTTCTCGGCATAGAGTTGCAGCCACCCGGTGTCGCGAATGCCCATGGTGTCCTGGTGGTCGTTCCAGATGCTGAGCGGCGCCGACAGGGCGCGGTTGACGCCGGTGATGAGACAGGCCGAGGCGGCGGAGTGCTCGCTCTCGACGCGGATGTACTCGGCATCCAACTGCCCGTCCGCGACGATCTGGGAGAGTTCCTCGACGATATGGGTCTGCGGGGTGATGGGATAGGCGGAGATCACGTCTGGTCGGCACAGCGCGACCGCCTCCGCGACGGCGCGCGAGCCCTCTATCATCTTCTTCATCAGCGGTGCTCCGTGGTCATGGTAATCGCCTTCGCCGGGCAGGCCGCGGCGCACATTCCGCAGCCCTTGCAGTATTCGTAATCCGCCTCGTATTGCTTCTTTTCGAGATGGCGGATGCAGCCCTCCGGGCAGATCACTTCACAGGTGTTGCACCCCACGCATTTGTCCCAGTCCCACACGGGATGCTGGATGCCCCACGGGCCGGTCTTGTTCCGCATGGAACTGCCCGGCCGCGTCACTATGCCCAGCGGCGGTTTCCTTCGGGCTGAGGCCTGCGATGTAGTCATGCGCTCTGCTCCTTCATCAACTCATATGCGCGTCTGGCGGCCTTCACGTTCCGCTCCCCGAGTTCGCCGGGGAAACGGTGGCCGATGCTTCTCTCGATGGCCTCGAAGGAGATCAGCCCCGACAGACCGGCGAAGGCGCCCAGAATGGCCGTGTTCATGATCGGCCTTCCCAGTTCCTCCAGCGCGATCTGGGTGGCGGGGAAGGTCACCAACTTCGCCTTCGTGTCCAGCTTCATCTCCTCCGGCTTCTGCTCGGTGTTGATCAGCACCGTCCCCTCCGCCTTCAGCCCGGCGAGCACATCCACCGTCTCCATCAGCGTCGGATCCTGGACGACCACGAAGTCCGGCTGGTAGATCTGGCTGCGAATGCGGATGGGCTGATCGCTGATCCGGCAGAAGGCCATCACCGGCGCGCCCCGGCGCTCCACCCCGAAGGCGGGAAACGCCTGGGCTTCCTTTCCACCGTCGAATGCCGCGACCGCCAGCAGCTCCGCGGCGGTCACCGTTCCCTGGCCTCCTCGGCCGTGCAACCTGATTTCAATCATGCTCACTGTCTCCCAAGGGCGATACCGAAAAAGCCCGGTCCACGTCCAAGAAACGCGCTCATACCCCCTTACCAGTGCCTGAGGCCTTGGTATGCGGGGGCGTGGGCGAATATCGCCAGCGCGTCATAATGACAATTCTGCAGCCAGTGGTGTATTCCTTCCTGGAGGCAGAGGTGATGTATGCGGGATCTGCCACCAGGTCACAATCTGCCGCCAAGGGCGGGATGGGGTGGAGGTGGAACGCGCCCCTCGCGGGGGAGGACGGCCGCCGTTCGGCGGGGTCTTCAGCTCACGGCCCATCGGCCT
>JALGTT010000333.1 GCA_029821235.1 Candidatus Hebobacteria bacterium
CAGCGCCCCATCCACCTCGACCAGGGGCGCGGGCCTGCCGTCGCAGAAGGCGCGCCAGCCGTTGTCGTAACGCTCGTTCAACACCAGGAGCGCGTCGCTCTGTGCGGACGCCTCGACCACCACCCGCTCCGGGCGGGGCTCCTCGTACGTCAGCGACACCTGTGCATCGGCCCCGACGGACGGCGAAGGCAATGGCTGGAGCACTACCGCCTCCTCGCGCAATTTGCCCTCTGCGGCGAGCGCCCGCACCGCAGCATCCGCCTCCGTGCGGGTGTCGCACCGTCTCACGCGGTGGACGGCGAACACCCTCGGGAAGGCGTCATCGTTTCGGTAGATGTCGAACGGGCCCGCCTGGGCCGCTGGTCTCCCGGGCAGGTTGAAACGCCCGTCCTTCTTGGCGACGAGTATGTATCGCACCCCCGCAAGGGACAGCAGGGACAGGTCCCCGCTCTCCAGGGCCGAGCGCACGGCGGTGCGGTAGAACGGTATCTGGGCGAAGTGCGAGAACCCCGCGTATCCGCCAAGCAGCCCCCACCCAACGACCGGCACCCGGTATGACTGAGGCACATCCAGCGCCAGCGACTGCCTGACCTCACACCAGCCGTCCGGGTTTCGCGCCCACCCCCCTTCGGGTATCCAGGAGGCCGTCACCGGCCTCGGAGGCACCACCAGGGCCCGCCACCAGGTCGGGTCCATCTGCAACGCGGCGGCGGCCTCCGGCTTCCGGTAGACTTCGGGGCTGGAAATGGGGGCGAGTGTGTAGTCGAGGCGCGCGAGGTCGGCGATGGAGACGAGTGCCACTATACAGGCCAGCACCACAACCCGCCTCCTGCTCGCCGCCAGCCAGTCGGCCTGTCTGATTCTCTCCCAGCCCCAGCCGACGAGGAGCGCCGCGGCGAACGTAAATGTCAACAGGTGGCGGGCAGGCACGCGAAAGTCGGCGAACCCAGGCACGAAGCGCAGAACGTGGTAGAGCGGGTTGGTGTCGCCCATCGCCATCCACAGCGCGGCCAGCGCCAGACCCAGCAGCGTCCACCCGGTGCGCGTGAGCCCACCTATCACCGCCAGGGCGAAGGGCACGAGGCCGATGTATAGCACGTACTCCCAGTAGTAATTGGCGCCGGAGTAATCGCCGAAGGCCGGGCTTCCCTGCCAGAGAGGGGCGAGCAGCCCTGTGAGATGCTCGAATTGAAGCGAGAAAGAGGTGACATACTGCAGACTGCCCCGGTCGCCGTGCGATACCGCCAGAGCGAGATCGCGCGTCAACAACAACTGCACGGCGGCGACACCGCCCCCCAAGCCGAGCGTGATGCCAACCACGCCCAGCGCGCGAATGCCGCCCCACTTCCTCTCCTTCCTGCGCGCCTGCACCATCCGCCACGCGATCCAGAACAGCAGCACCAGGGTGGTGTAGAAGGTGGTCTGTGGATGCCCGCAGAGCGCGCTCATCGCCCAGGCCAGCGCGGCGAGCGGGGCCGCGGGCAGCGCCCCGTTCCGCCAGGCGCGCTCCACCAGGAGGATGATGAGGGGCAGCCAGGCGGCCGCGCAGAACAGGCTGATGTGATGGCTGTGCGCGAACAGATACCCGCTGCAGGAGAACACAAACCCGGCGAGCCATGCGGCGAAAGGCGTCTGTCCTAGCAAGCGGGCCAGCGCGTACATGGAAACGCCGCCGATGATGACATGAGTGATGAGCAGCCAGTTGACGGCCGCGGGAGAGGGGAGGAGCCACGAAATCAGCAGGGAGACGGGGTAGAAGGCGGCGATCTGCCCCTCGGCGGCCATCGGGTAGCCGCCGAAGATGTATGGCGACCAGAGGGGCAGGCGGCCGGCTCTCAGAGACTCGTGCAGGAGCGCCTTCGCGGGCTCGAAGAAGTAGCAGATGTCGCTGTGGGCGATGAACCCCCGCAGCAGGGCCGCCCGCCAGAACAGCACCAGCGGCAGGAGGACCAGGGCGGAGACCGCGATGGCGTCGCCGCGCTCCTTGGAGGGGGGCGGCGGTGTCGCCGCTCCCGGCGTCCCGGCATTGCCTCTTGATGCCCGTGAGCGCTTCATGTCGTTATCAATCTTCCCCCAACCCGCGGCTGCGCCCTGCCAGGAGGCGCGATGGCGCATTCTAGCCGTCTCCAGTGGACTGGGCGGTGTCCAACGTGATACACTCTCAGCGTCGCCGAACCCGGGAGATGGAGTTCACAGGGGAGGTGTGAGAGCGATGTTCAGGCATCTAACGCTCCTCGTTTGCGGGGCGCTGGGGACGACCTCCTGCCGCCCGCGCGCTCCATCCCGGCCGGGCTCCCAGGGGGACTCCTACGCGGCCGCCCGCGCCCGAATGGTGGAGGAACAGTTGCGCGCCCGCGGCATCCACGATGAGCGGGTGCTGGAGGCGATGCAAAAGGTTCCGAGGCACGAGTTCGTGCCGGAGGCGGAGCGGCCCCACGCCTACGAGGACTGCCCGCTGCCCATCGGCGAGGGGCAAACTATCTCCCAGCCCTATATCGTCGCCCTGATGACCGAACTACTGGACCTCAAGCCCGGCGAGCGGGTGCTGGAGATCGGAACCGGCTCAGGCTATCAGGCCGCGGTTCTCGCGGAACTGACCTCACAGGTCTACACGATAGAGATTCTCCCCGCCCTTGCCCGCCGCGCAGAGGCCACCCTCGCTCGCCTGGGC
>JALGTT010000334.1 GCA_029821235.1 Candidatus Hebobacteria bacterium
CATCGGCATGCTCACCCCGTTGCGGACTGCATACTCCCGGCCGTGGGGCAGCACCACCTCCACCTGTCCGACCTTCACCCGCGTCTCATTTTCCTCGGTGGTGACGATGGCCCTCTCCGGGGCGAGCAGACAATTCAGCACGACCAAGGGCACCAGGTAATCGCCTCCGCCGAGCGCCTTGGCGGGAACGGCGCGGGGAATGCCGTTGGGCCCCTCGACTGCGATGGTGATGGTGTCGTCGCCAAACAGGTGCTCCATTTCCGATCTGCTCGCCCACGCCTGCTCGAGATCTATGCCCCACTCTTCGGCGGAGACAGGCAAAGTGGCAGGTGGTTCTGGGCTGCCCGCCAGAGCCGCGTTCACCTTTCTACCCACTACCGCGGCAAGGGCCGCCACCACTTCCGGGTCTACGTCGGCCCGGCTTCCAAACACCACATCAATGGCCAGATTGCTCCGCACCAATAACACTCGTCCTCCGCGATCACCGATGGCGCGCCACGCTCTGTCGGCAAGTGAGCAGAAAGGGTCTTCTGCTGATGCATCCACCGGTGGTTGAGCCACGCCGCGGTGCCATGTGTCCACAACCGACAGGGCGGTCTCATGATCAGGCGCAATGTAGACGGTGATGCGAGCCGAGTAGTTTGGATTCTGGGGTTCTCCAGCTTCTCCGGTAACGCGACCATGCCAGACCTCCTCGAGCGTCCTTTGACTGCGCCTCACACGCCACAGAATGGCCTCTGAAGGGAGGTCCGTCGGACCGACGACGAGTGCTTCGAGCTTGTCTGGAGAGAGTGTCGAGGTCGCGGTGGAGCCGGAACTGTCATCCGCACCTGGAAGGCGTCCCGCCATGAACACGATAAGCCCGACTGCGGCGGCAAGCGATCCCAGAGCTATCAGAGTCCTACGCAGGATTGTGTTCGCATTGCACATGTCAGTCTACCTCTGTGGGCATCCCCCAATAGGGATCTGTTTCTCCAACGCGGAACGGGGCGCGGAGATCGTATTCAAACCCGAATGTCGGACACCCGTTGTTGCACACATCACGCGTATAGGAACCTTGCAGATCTTCGTCTTGAGGCACCCTTATCCAAGGTGGACTATCTCCGTCGCCTCACCCCACCCGATGTGGTGGAATTGCCAGGTCGTGCTGGTCCAGTCCGGCGCTCCCACCGGATGAATCAATTGTGTCTCAAAGGGCCCCTCGATACGGCGCGCGCCTACTTCTACGCCTACGCTCGCGCACAAGAACTCCCACCATAGCGACATATCCTGGCAGTCGGCATCTCACTGGGACGGATGGATCAAGTCCCAGAGATGGAATCGCAATACACTATCCTCGGGATCGTACAAATAGTGACTCTGAGAGCCATTATAGTCTTTGGTCCCGCTCCAGTATGCCATATGCGCAAGCCGCTTCTTTGCCTGTAGTTGCTCTCCTGCCCCATATCCGGTGTCCGGCATCCATTCGCAGGCGTCCTTCAGCACCCGGCTCCAGCACTCGCGCGGATTCGAGCTTGGCCCCCACGGGCCCACCGGCGCCCCGAAGGTAAGGTACGCCTGCGGATGGTGGGCGGTCGCCGTCCCCGCGTGTGCCCAATCGCTGTTCGCGTTCTTCCTCACGTAGAAAGTGTACTCCTGATCAAGGGTGTAGTCCATGACCTTTGGGCGCGCCGTTGGATAATGCGCTAGCCATCGCGGCAAGGTGGCTTTGCCGCCGGCCTTGTCCACCGTGTACGTGCCCTCGTCGCCGCGCGTTGCTCCTCAACTCGCCCCGGCAACTTCTCCAAGGCTCTGCCTCCTCGGCGCATCACAACCCCCAGAAACTGTAATTGGGCACGTGGAGCACCAGGCTGACGAAGGTCCAGCCGCAGCCGATCACGGATTCGCCGAGGATGAGGCCGAAGAAGAAGGGCACGGCCCGCCGGTAGAGCCGCAGGCCGCCATAGCGGAGGATGGTGGCCTTCGCCACCCAGGCGATGACCATGGGCATCCACACCAGGTGGATGGACCAGCTCGCGGAGACGGCATAGGCCACCGGGTGGAGGGGCCAGCCCACGAACCTGGTGCGGGCCGCGGCCAGCAGCATGGTGATGGCGAACCCGCCGGCCATGGCGAACAGGGAGTCCGGCTGGGCCTGGGTGGGGTTCTCCAGCCACGACTGAAGGTTGTTGCACATCTCCACCCCCCGGGCGTCTCCACCCCCCCACCCGGAGGCCACCCCCAGCTTGTAGGCGTAGTGCAGCCAGGCCCAGAATATCGCCACCGTTCCCACCAGTGTCGCCAACACCATCGCGACCACCACCGCGCGGGCGCGCATGCGGGTGCGCGCCGCCATCTGCACCCCCTCGATGGCGTTTCCGATGGGGTGTTGGCGATAGGCGCGGTTGAACCACCAGAGCAGGCTCAACATGGTGAGGTCCTGGTGGCGGAAGTTGGCCGTGCCGCCGATGTAGGTCATGGTCTGCCCGGGGCCGGCCAGGTGGAAATCGTGCACGGGGGAGCCGAACTCGGCGCGCACGCGCGCCACCGCCAGCGAGACCACGTAGTACATCACGAAGAACAGGAGGGCCAGGTGGACACCCATCCCGCCGTAGATGGCGAAGGCCGCCAAGAGCACGATCCCGACCACCACGCCCAGGAACGCGTGCCGGTAGCGCATCGCCTCCCCGGTGTCGTCCACCTCGGAGGAGAGGCCGCGGATGCGCAGCCAGACCAGCTTGAGATACCGTCTCCCCACCAGCAGGGGGGCGAGCGCGATCGCCAGGTAGCCGCCGAACATCTGCTCGTTGGTCCACGGGAACACGCTCTTGGAGAGGCTCTCCGAATATCCCATGCTCAACCCCAGGGCCGCGGAGAGCACGTACATCGCCTTCCACCAGAAGAAGAAGAACACGCAGGAGAAGAGCAGGTCCAGCGGCACCAGGAAGCACATTCCGATCACCGCGGGGTAGAAGGTGACCGGCAGCCAGCCGATCGCCCTCCAGGGCATGTCCTGGAGAAACACCATCAGGTTGTTGGAGTTCCAACTGTCCATGGTGGGCGCGATTGACAGGTAGGGAACCGCCGGATAGAGGTAGTGCAGGCCGTCTATCAGGTCAATGCTGCCCGCCAGCGCAAACCCTATCCACATCAGCCAATTGCGCCAGAGGGGGGTCTTGGGATCGGTCACCGCGAGGGGCAGTTGGATGATGGGGAAGGTCAGCCGCTCCCGGTCCGACCACTGCGAAGAACAGCACCACCAGAAACGCCGTCCACCACACCACCGGCGGCAGCCAGGCCTGGAGGATCTCCGGTTGGTAGAAGTTGGAGGCCCCGTTGTAGTATCCGTACAGAACCTCCTTGCTCTGCACCGTGAGCCAAGGGGGGGCGCCGGAGAGCATCTGGTCCCATCGGTTCTCCGGGGTGGCGAACCACCAGCCGTGGGTGATCACCGGCAGCAGCACCTGCATCCCGTCCAGCCCGGCCAGGGTGGTGCTCATGGTGAGCATCACGTAGACGATGATC
>JALGTT010000335.1 GCA_029821235.1 Candidatus Hebobacteria bacterium
CGCTGGTCTCTCCAGGCGCCGGCGCGGGTTTCGGGGCTGACCTGCAGCCGGTCGCGGACCATGTGAACGCCCTCCACCCCTTTGACCAGTTCCACCACCGCGGCCTTCTCCTCCTCGCTCTCCACTTCGCCGTCGAGGAACACCACACCGGAAACGGCTCGCACGTGAACGCGCTTCGCCTTGGCGGTGGTTTCGTTTTCCTTGAGCGCCTTCTCCACGGCATTGACCAGTCGACGATTCTCAGGCATGTTCACTCCTCCTTGGGTCCGCGGTCCTGGTTGCGACGCGCGCGCTCCCGCAGTTCGGCCAGCTTAGCCAAAGCCTGCAGGGGCGTCAAGTTGTTTACATCGAGGTTGCGCAACTCTTCCACCATGGGGTCGGGCGTTTCGCCGAACAAGGCGACCTGACCGGGGGCCGGGGGGCGCGCCTCCGCGGGCGCGGCGGGGCGCGCGCTCACGCCTTCGCCGACATGCTCGCGCTGTTCCAGCGACCAGAGCACCTGCTTCGCGCGCTCGATCACCTCCTGGGGGAGCCCCGCCAGCCGCGCCACCTGGATGCCGTAGGAGCGGTCGGTGCCGCCGGGGACGATGCGGCGCAGAAAGACGATCTGGTCCCCCGACTCCTTGACCGCGATGCGGTAGTTCTTCACCCGGGGGAGGGATTCGGCGAGTTCGTTGAGGTGGTGGTAGTGGGTGGCGAAGAGGGTCTTCGCGCCGAGCTGGGGGGAGTTGTGGATGTGCTCGGCCACCGCCCAGGCGAGGCTCAGGCCGTCGAAGGTGCTGGTGCCGCGGCCGATCTCGTCGAGCACGATGAGGCTGCGCCTGGTGGCGTGCCGCAGGATGTTGGCGGTCTCCGTCATCTCCACCATGAAGGTGCTCTGGCCGCTGGCGAGGTCGTCGGAGGCCCCGACGCGGGTGAAGATGCGGTCCACCACCCCGATGGTCGCCTCTTCGGCGGGCACGAAACTGCCGATCTGGGCCATCAGGACGATGAGGGCGACCTGCCGCAGGTAGGTGGACTTGCCGGCCATGTTGGGGCCGGTGATGATGAGCACCTGGTTCTCCGAGCAGTCCAACTCGGCGTCGTTGGGCACGAACCGTTCGCCCTGGAGGGTGAGTTCCACCACCGGATGGCGGCCACCGCGGATGCGGATCTCGTCTCCATCGGTCACCACCGGCCGCCGGTACTGGTTACGGTCCGCCGCCTCCGCGAACGCGGCCAGCACGTCCGCCCTGGCCACCACCTGGGCCGCCTGCTGTATCCGCTCCGTCTCCGCCACCACGCGGCGGCGCAATTCCTCGAACAATTCCTGCTCCAGCGCGAGGATGCGCTCCTCAGCGCCCAACACCTTGGACTCGTATTCCTTGAGTTCCGGGGTGATGAATCGCTCGGCGTTGGCCATCGTCTGGCGCCGCTGGTAGCCCTCGGGCACGAGGTGCAGGTTGGGCTTGGTTACCTCGATGTAGTAGCCGAATACCTGATTGTAGCCGACCTTGAGGGACTTGATGCCGGTGCGTTCGCGCTCCCGTTCCTGGAGGCCCGCGATCCATTCCTTGCCCTGGCTGCGGGCGGAGCGGAGTTCGTCCAACGGCTCGGAGTACCCGTCGCGAATGATGCCCGGCTCGCGCAGGGTGGCCGGCGGCGAATCCTCCACCGCCCGCTCCAGCAGGTCGCGGAGGTCGGCGACCGGGTCGAAGCCCGCGACGAGTTGCTGCAGAGGCTCGGCGTCGGCCTCGGCGAGGCAGGCTGCGAAGCGCGGCAGTGCCCGCAGCGAGTCCCGCAGGCCGGCGAGGTCCCGGCCGGTGGCCGCCCCGGCCGCGGCGCGGCTCACCAGGCGCTCCAGGTCGCGGATGCCGCGCAGCTCGTCCCGCAGCCGCGCACGAAGCCCGGTCTCCTGTACCAGCGCCTCCACCACGTCCAAACGGCGGCCGATCTCTCCGGTGTCGAGGAGCGGGGCGCTGATCCACTGGTTCAACAGGCGGCCGCCCATGGGGGTAATGGTGTGATCGAGCACCCAGGCGAGCGTGTTGGCGCGGGAGCCGTCGCGCAGGGAGGTCAGGAGTTCCAGGTTCCTCTGGGTGGTGGCGTCCACCACCATGAACTGGTGGCGGGAATAGGTCTTCAGCCCGCGGATCTGCTCCACGCCGGACAGTTGCGTCTTCTTCAGGTAGGCGATGACGACCGCCGCCGCCTCGATGGCGGCCGGCAT
>JALGTT010000336.1 GCA_029821235.1 Candidatus Hebobacteria bacterium
GCCGGACGGCCGCTGCGAGAACGCGCGGTGCCAGGCGACTGCATCCACCTCCTCTCGCGAGGCGGACGACAGAAGACGCCATCCGGCTTGGCTGTCACCCTTCACCAGCGCGTCCGTGTAGGCGGTGGCGGTGGCGCGGATGTCGGCCGGCACCGACGGCCCCTTCGTCACCACCTTTCCGGGCGTGAACTTGGCCCACCCCGCGCACCCCAGCATGCCCACCGCGATCACGAGTGTCGCCAAAGGTGCTAGACGATGTCTCATCCTTTCACCTCCTGTCATCCTTGACCGACCGGGCGCCCGTCTCACGACCCGCCGTCTTCCCCATCCGCGGAGAGCGCCTCCCGGGCGGCGGCCTGCTCGGCCTGTTTCTTGCTCTTGCCCATACCCTTCCCCAGCACTCTGCGTCCCACCCCCTCGGCCACGAAGGTGCGGTCGTGGTCCGGGCCGTACTCGTCCACCACCCGGTACTTGGGCGGCACGCGGTGCACCTCCTGAATCTTCTCCTGGAGCACGGTCTTGTAGTCCCACGCATGGTCCGCGTGCTCGATCTCGTCTATCTCCTCCGCCAGCAGGTCCAGCACCACCCGCCGCGCGGTGGTCAGGCCGCGGTCCAGATAGATGGCCCCCAGCACCGCCTCCAGCGCATCGGCGAGCAGCGACGGGCGCTCCCGTCCGCCGCTCTGCTCCTCCCCTTTCGACAGGATCAGGTAGCGGCCGAGTTCCATTTCCTTCGCCACCTTGGCGAGGATCGGCTCCGAGACCGCCACCGCCTTCAGCTTCGTCAGGTCCCCCTCCGGGAGGTCCGGGTGAGTTCGGTAGAGATAGGCGGCCACCACCAGGTCCAACACGGCATCGCCCAGGAATTCGAGCCGTTCGTTCGCGGGAAGGCTGAGTTCCTGCTGCACCGACTTGTGGGTCACCGCCTGCCGCAGCAAGGCGGGACGCCGGATGGTGATCCCCAGGCGCTCGGCGAGTTCCTCCACCGCGCCCGGCCGGGCGCGGACGCCCCGCGCGGAGCCGGATCGCTTGCGCCGCTGCCTACTGTCAGCCGGACCCTTGCTCATCGTTCTCACGCTCCGGCAACTTCAAGGAGATGAACAGTTCGTCTAGTTGCTCCTGGGACACCTCCGCCGGCGCCCCCATCATCACGTCCACCCCGGCCGCGTTCTTCGGGAAGGCGAGCACGTCCCGGATGCTCTCCTCCCCGCACGCCATCGCCACCATACGGTCGAAGCCGAAGGCGATCCCCCCGTGGGGTGGGGCTCCGTACTGGAACGCCTCCAGCAGGAACCCGAACCGGCGCTCTGCCTCCTCCTGGGGCATGCGGATGATGGAGAGCACCTTCTCCTGCACCTCCCGCTGGTGGATGCGGATGCTGCCGGAGGCGATCTCCACCCCGTTCAGCACCACATCGTACAGCGCGCCCCGCACCTTCAGCGGGTCGCTGTCCAGCAGCGGTATGTCCTCCGGGAAGGGCGCGCTGAAGGGGTGATGCATGGGCTGGATCTGCTTCTCCTCCTCGTTCCACTCGAACAGCGGGAAATCCGTCACCAGCACCCCGCACCACTTCGCCTCGTCCACCAGTCCGAGTTTGCGTCCCAAGTGCAGCCGCACCCGCCCCAGGGCCTCGCACCCGGCCGGGAACTTGTCGGCCACCACCAGCACCAGGTCGCCGGCCTCCGCGCCGGTCGCCTTCCGCAGTCCGGCCAGTTCCTCCGCGGAGAGGAACTTCGCGATGGGGGACTTCATCTCCTCCGGCCCCACCTGGAACCAGGCGAGGCCCTTCGCCCCCGCCCGCTGGGCGATGGAGATCAACTCGTCGAGGTCCTTGCGGGAGAGAGTGGCCGCGCCAGGCACCCGCAGCCCTTTGATCATGCCCCCGTCGGCCAGCACCTGGGAGAACCCGCGGAACTCGGTGTTGGCGAACACGTCGTCGAGGGACACGAAGCGCAGGTCGAGCCGCAGGTCGGGCTTGTCGGACCCGTAGGTCTCCATCGCCTCCCGGTAGGTGAGGCGGGTGAAGGGCCCGGGCAGTTCCCGCCCGCCCCGCGCGAACACGTGGCGGGTGAGTTCTTCGGCCAGCGCGAGCACGTCCTCCTGGTCCACGAAGGACATCTCGATATCGATCTGCGTGAATTCCGGCTGGCGGTCGGCCCGTTGGTCCTCGTCCCGCAGGCACCGGGCCATCTGGTAATACCTCTCGATTCCGCTGGCCATGAGAAGCTGCTTGAGGAGTTGCGGGGACTGGGGGAGCGCATAGAACATGCCGGGCCGCACGCGGGCGGGGACGATATAGTCCCGCGCGCCCTCCGGGGTGGAGCGGATCAGCAGCGGGGTTTCCACCTCCATGAACCCGCGCTCCTCCAGGAACTGGCGGGTGGCCCTGGTCATCTCGTGCCTCACCCGCAGGTTGCGCTGCATCCGCGGGGAGCGCAGGTCGAGATAGCGGTAGCGCAGGCGGACCGATTCGTCCACCTTGTGCGCCTC
>JALGTT010000337.1 GCA_029821235.1 Candidatus Hebobacteria bacterium
GTGCACGTGCGCGCCGGTCTCCCTCCCGATCTCGATCACCTCCAGGATGGACTCCTCGAACCGGTCGCACTCATTGCGCACGTGGAAGGCGAGGAGACGGCCGAACTCCGCGGCCGTGCGCCCGATGGCCGCGATCTCGTCACTTGTCGCGAAACACCCGGGCGCATACAGCAGGCCGAAGGAAACGCCGACCGCTCCCTGCCGGAACCCCTCCCTCACCAGGTCGCACATGGCGCGCAGTTCGTCCCCGGTGGCGGGGCGGTCTTCCGCTCCCACCACGCTGGCGCGCACCGCACCATGGGCCACCAGGGAGGCCACATTCACCGCCGTCCCCCGGGCGCGCAGGGCCGCGTGGTACTCCTCCGCGGAGGCGAAGGTAGGGGATTCGCCTTCGGTCCACACCCCGCCCATCGCCTCCCCGGCCGCCTGGCTGCGCACCGGGAAGAGGCCGAATCCGCAGTTGTTCACGATCTCGGTGGTGACCCCCTGGACCACCTTGGGGGCGCCCGCGGGGTCCCGCAGCAGGGCAGCCTCCGCGTGGCTGTGGGCGTCTATGAACCCCGGCGCCACCACCAGATCTCCGACATCGAGCACCTGCTCCGCGTCGGCGGCCGGCACCTCGCCGACGGCCGCGACGCGGCCCTCCCGGAGCGCGACATCGGCGCGGCGGCGCGCCGCGCCCGATCCATCGATTACCGTGCCGCCTCGCAGCAGAAGATCGAACATGGGGCCGGATTTCGGGCCGGGGGCGCGATTCCCTGCGGGCGCGCGAATTGTCGCGAGGGCAAACATCGAGACGCAGGGAACTGGCGACCGGCGGGGTAACCTGAGTTCATCCCCATTCTTCGGAGGCGTTGATGCGGTATCGTGTGTTGGGCAGTACCGGGCTGAAGGTGTCGGCCCTCGGCTTCGGGACCATGAGATTCAAGATGAAGGACGGCCAGGTGGACGAGGAGACGGCGATCGCCGCGCTCCACCGGGCAATGGACCTGGGGGTCAACTATTTCGACACGGCGGTCGGTTATTGTAATTCGCAGAGCGAGATGACCCTCGGCAAGGCCCTGAAGGGCCGCCGGGAGGGCCTGGTGGTGTCCACCAAGTACCCACCCTGGGGCGAGCGGACGCTGAAGGCAGACGACTGCCGGATGATCATCGAGCAGTCGCTCTCTCGTATGGAACTGGACTACATCGACGTGTACCACATGCACAGCATGGACTGGGAGACCTTCCAGAAGGTGGCGGCGCCGGGAGGGGCGCTCGACGGAGCGCGCAAGGCGAAGGAGGAGGGCCTGGTGAAGCACCTGGCCTTCTCCTTCCACGACAAGGCCGAGCGGATCATTGACATCTTCAAGGCCGCGCCCGACCTGGAGGTGGTCACCTGCCAGTACAACCTGCTGGACCGGGCGAACGAGGAGAGCATTGCCTGGGCTCACGAGCACAACAAGGGGGTGGTGATCATGGGGCCGGTGGCCGGCGGGCGATTGAGCGCGACCACCGAGCAGACGCTCAACCTGCTTCCCGGCAAGGTGAAGAGCGCGCCGGAACTGGCCCTGCGGTTCGTGCTGTCCAACCCCAATGTGACGGTGGCGCTGTCGGGCATGAGCACGGTCGAGATGGTGGAGGAGAACGTGGCCACCGCCAGCCGGGCGGAGCCGCTCAGCGCGGAGGAGATCGAGCAGATCGCGGCGCAACTCGAAAAGTACAAGAAACTCGCGGATCTCTATTGCACCGGCTGCGGCTACTGCATGCCCTGCCCGAACGGGGTCAATATCCCGAAGTGCTTCGAACTGATGAACCTGCACCGGGTGTTGGGGCAGACGGAGGCGGCGCGGCGTCTGTACAACGACGGCTGGACCCTGCGCAAAGAGGGCACGGAGAACCTGTGGGCGGCCGCCTGTGTAGAGTGCGGCGAGTGCGAACCCAAGTGCCCGCAGAAGATCCCCATCATCGAGCAGCTCAAGGAAACTCACAGCGTGCTGGCGGAGGCTGAGTAGCAGGAAGCTTCTTCCATGCCCTCGTGATCGAGGCGGTGATCGAGGCGGCGCACCTGTCGGACAGGCGGGTGCGCCGCCGGCGCGTGGGGGGCAGGAATCGCCCCAGGCTCGTGGAAACTAGGGTCAGACAGCGCAGGGCGTAGCCCGCTTCTGCTGAAGCCCGCCGTAAGCCGTAAGGTGAGACGAAGTCCGCCGTTGGGGGCGTCCCGGAGCGCGGGAGCAGGGGGAGCAATGGCACCCAAGTACAAGGCCCCGCGTGGGACCCAGGACGTGCTTCCACAGGACTCGTGGCGCTGGCAGAGGCTGGAGGCCGCATTCCGCGAGGTCTGCCGGCGTTACGCATACCGCGAGATCCGCACTCCCGTATTCGAGGAGACGGAGCTGTTCGCGCGCGGGGTGGGGGAGGGCACGGAACTCGTCCACAAGCAGATGTACACCTTCCAGGACCGGGGCGGCCGCTCGCTCACCCTCCGCGCGGAGGGGACGGCCCCGGTGGTGAGGGCCTACCTCGAACACAACCTCGGGGCGGCCGGGGGGACGCAGAAGTTGTACTACATCTGCCCCATCTTCCGCTACGAACGCCCCCAGGCCGGACGTTACCGCCAGCACCACCAACTCGGCGTGGAGGCGATCGGTTCCCCAGGGCCGGAGATTGACGCGGAGGTGATCGCGCTCTACCACGATTTCCTCGACGAGGTCGGGCTGGAGGGGGCGGTCACCCACTTGAGCAGCATCGGGTGCCCGCAGTGCCGGCCCGCCCTCTCACAGGCCCTGCGAGACTTCTTCGCGCCCCATGTGTCGGAGGGGCGCGGTATGAGACCAACCCGCTCCGCATCCTGGACTGCAAGGTGCCCCATGACGTGGAACTGCGTCAGGGCGCGCCCAGCGCGCTGGACCACCTGTGTGACGCGTGCAGAGAGCACTTCGCGGGGGTGCGCGCGGGGCTCGACACGCTCGGCATCGAGTACGAGGTGGACCCCACCATCGTGCGCGGGCTGGACTATTACACCCGCACCGCGTTCGAGGTGATT
>JALGTT010000338.1 GCA_029821235.1 Candidatus Hebobacteria bacterium
AAGGGGGACGTCGCGGCCGGCGCGGAGCCGCACGCGGGCCGCAATCTGGTCCACGGGAGTCGAAGCATGCAACACGGCCGGTTGTGTTTGGGCGCTGAGGGCGGGCGCGGCCGAGTCCTCTGGTTCTTCGTCGCGTGGGCGGCGCTGGCCGCGCTGCTCGGCTGTGGGAGGAAGCCCCCCCAGGAGGTGATCGAGAGCCCGGCAACGCTGAAACTGAACCCGGGGTCGGGGTATCGGTTTGCCGACGAATTCCATTGGCCGCGAGAGGCCGCGGGGCTGGCGCGGGGCGGCGACGGAATCATGAGACTCTCGGCCCGTCACCTCAGTCAGCCCGCGCTGCCGGCACCGGTGGGGACGGTGTACCGGAAGCGAGTCTCCCTGCCCGAAGGCACGCGCCTGTGGACCGGGTTCGGCATCGTGTCGCGGAGCGAGAGCGGAACCGGACACGGGGTACGATTCCTCGCCAGGCTGATCACACCAGATCGAACCGTGGAATTGCTGTCGCGGGAGGTGCGGGAGGGCGATCCGGCCCGCCGCGCGGTGTGGACGCCCGTGCCCGTTACTCTGCCAGCCGTCCCCGGGGAATGCGATCTCGAACTGTCGGTGGAACTGCTGCCAAACAGCCAGCCGCCGGCCGCAGACTGGCAGCCGGTATGGGTGAACCCGATGTTGATCGCCCCCCGCGATCCGCCCCGCCCCAATGTGGTGGTGATCCTGGTGGACGCGCTGCGGGCCGATCGGCTGGGGTGTTATGGGGGGCCGCCCGACAACACGCCCTTCCTGGACGAGTTCGCCCGGGAGAGCGTGGTCTTCGAGGATGCCAGTTCTCAGGCCACCTGGACGCTTCCCTCGGTGTTGAGCATGCTCACCTCCAGTTACCCCCTGCTCAGCGCCTCCCTGGGGGTGAGCCTCACCCTGCCATCGGAAGGAGACCAGTCCGGGGACATCCGGCCGGTGAGGGTTCCCAGGTCGCTCCAGGAGGAGATGCAGAAGTTGGGGTACGCCACCGTCGCTCTGGTGGACGGAGGTTTTCTCGATCCGGCGCTTGGGCTCTGCCACGGGTTCGATCAATACCAGAGCCCCTTTGGGCAGATCCACGATCTCTCGGAACATCTCTCCCGCCTGGTGGAGAAACTGAACAAGTTGCAGGGCACCCCCGTCTTCGCGTTCGTGCATACCTACAAGGTGCACAACTACTTCGACCGACTGTCGGAGGGAACGGATCAGTCCCCGGAGGCGCGCCGAGAACGGGAGCGGGAGGCGAAGCGGATTCTGGACGCAATGAGAGCGAGGAAAGGCAAACTGAGGCCCGCGGATGTGCAGCGGTTGCTCGACTTGTATGTGGAGGAGATAAGGGAGACCGATCCCATCCTTCGGGATTTCGTGCGCGCGCTGCTCGACGGGCCTCTGGGCGACAACACCGCCATTTTCGTGATCGCGGACCACGGGGAGGCCTTCGATGAACATGGGCAGAGCCATCACGCAGGCATCCCCTACCGCGAGTTGTACCACGTTCCTCTGCTGCTCCGGCTGCCGCACCAGGAGTACGCCGGCAGGAGGGTGGACGCTCCGGTGGCCCTCGCCGACCTGATGCCCACCATTCTCGAGCTGGCCGGCGCACAGGCCCCGCCCGGGCTAGTCGGCCGCTCTCTGCTCTCCACTTTGGAGCCGCGGGAGGAAAGCGAACCGAGGTGTTTCCTCGCCGAGGCGCGGGGCCATGTGGTGATGGCGCGGAGAGGCACTTGGACCTACTACACGTGGCTGGATCAGGATCGGGAGGAGTTGTACGATCTGGCGGCCGACCCTGGGCAGACCCGGAACCTGGTCAAGCGGGCGCCTTCGGCGTTGGCGAGCGCACGCCTGGCCCTTGCCAGGGAGACCATGCGGGGCGGGCGAGGGTATCGGCTGGTGGTGGCCGGCCCCCGCGCGGAGCCGGTGACCGTGGAGTTGTCTGCCGCGAAGGGCTTCGCATTCGTCGCCCTGCCAACCTTGCCGGCCGGCCGGGGGGTGGAGAAAGAGGAACAGCAGGTGCGGGCCACCTTCCCGGCCGGCGATGACGTGCACGTCGTCCTGTTCATGCCCCGCCATGCTGACGACGAGGTAACGGTTACCGCCCGTACGGGAAAAGGGCCGGTGGGGGCGGAGCGAATCCATCTGGGCCCGCGGCAGACTTCTCCTGG
>JALGTT010000339.1 GCA_029821235.1 Candidatus Hebobacteria bacterium
TCCGGATCGGGGTCCTGGAGGCGGGCGGCGAGAGCGGCGAGGGAGGAGGGTTCGCCCACCCGGCCCAGGGCCCTGGCCGCCTCGCTGCGGACCAGCGGGTCCGGATCCCCCAGCGCCGTCCGCAGGTAGGGAACCGCCATGGCGCCGCTTTCCGCCAGCTTGCGCGCCGCCTCGGCCCGCTGAACGGGATCGCCGGCCCTCAGGTTCACGGCGGTGGAGACCCAGTCATCCTCCGGGGGCTCCGGGCGTTCGGGCAGTCCGGTCTCCTCCGGCGGCGCTTGGAGGTCGGTTTCCTCCACAGGCCGGCGACCGGCCGCCGCGATTCGTTCGGCTTCGACTCCCAGGAGGCGGAGCCCGGCAGCGGCCGCCGAGCGAACTCTGCTCAGCCCCTCCGTGATCGCCTCCACATCGTCGGTGTCATCGGTGGAGTGGTTCACCTGCCCTTCGGTCTGGGCGAGGATCGAGAGCAGGAAATCCTCGGCCCCGGGCATCCGCATCTCCGCCATCAAGAACAGGCTGCGCGCACGCACGAACCAGTCCGGGTCCTCCTGTGCCAGACGACGAAGCCGCTCCCCCGCCTCTTCGCAGCCGAGCCGACAGATGGCCTCCGCCACTGCGGCCCGCACCCGCGGCGAGGGATCGGTGTCGAGCATGGGCAGCAGCACCGCGACGGATTTGGGGTCGCCGATGGCCTGCAGGGATTCCACTGCCAGCCGCCGCGCCTGCGCGCTGAGGTTGCTGAGCGTCGAGACCAGGGCCTCCACCGCATCCTCCCCCAGGCGGACCAGCGCCGCGGCGGCGGTCTCGGCGATGCGCCGGTCGGGCGAGGAGAGCGCACGGGCCAGTAGTTCGGAGGCGTAGTCCCGATCCCGCCGCCCGATCGCCTCGGAGGCGGCGCGGGCGACGTCGGGGTCATCATCGCCCAGCGCCTGGACGAGGGTCTCCATGGCGCGCTCATCGCCCACTTCGGCGAGGGCCTCGATGGCGCGCAACTTGGCCGCATAATTGCCCTGCTGCAGATCGCGCGCCCACAGGTCGAGGGCGCGGGTGCGCCGGAGAATGTCTATCGCCCCGGAGCGAACGGTGGCGTCCATGCACGCCAGCAGTTCCCGCGCGGCCTCCACCGCGGCGGAGACGTCGGGGTATTGACACAACTCTTCGATCGCCGCCGCCCGGTCCTCCACCGCGGCCAGAGTGGTGGCGGGAGTCCGCAGCCGGGCGGCGATCTGCCGCGCCTTGGAGACCGCCCTGAGGTGTCGCCACCGGAGCAGCCAGCGAACCGCCAGCGCCCCCAAGAGCAGGGCCGCAAAGAAGAGGGCGATGATCTCCGCCAGGCTGAGCCGTAAAATCACATTTGCCTCCACGGCCCTCAGCGCCCGGCCGGTTCGGCCGGCCGCGGAACGCGAGCCGTCTTGTCCCACCGCAACCGTTCTTGTCTTACCATATCCAGGTAGTGGGCCTTAGCACAGACGAACACCCAGGCCTGGCAGTAGGTGAAGTACATGGCCGCCGCGGCGAGCAGATTCACCGGGGAGTTCTCTCTTTCGAGCGACAGGGCGAGCGCGGTCTGAAGCAGGAACACCGCCAGCGCCAGCCCCCACAACACGAGCAACGGCCCGTGGGCCGAGCCCACCGTCAACCCCCCGATCAGTCCCGCCACCAGGATCAGGTCGGACACCACCAGCACCAGGAAGAACACATGGTACATGGTGGTGAGGTGCAGCACCTCCAGGAGGAGGTTGCGCGTCCGCAGGCGGTAGAGCCGGGGGAAGAATTTGCGGACCACGTACATGCCGCCGCGCGCCCAGCGCAGGCGCTGGCGGAGCCACACCCCCCAGTCCTGCGGCTCGGGCTCCCAGGCTGGCTCAACCGCACCGTGAGCTCGGCGTCGTCCGCGATCGCCCCCGGGTCCCAGCCGCCGGCCAGCGCCAGGGCGTCCCGACGAATGACGTAGTTAGTGCCGGGAAGAGAGGCGAGCCGGAAGAGCCGCCATCGGCCGGCCTGGATGATCCACTGAAAACTGATGAACTCTACGTTGATGCAACGGGTGAGGAAATTGGTGGCGCGGTTGAGGGTTCTCACCTTGCCCACCACGGCCGCCAGCTCCGGCTGGTCCACCATCTCCCGCACCAGACGCTGCAGGGACTGCGGCTCCGGGGAGTTGTCGGCATCGTAGACGACGATCAAGTCGTGAGGGCGTGCGACTTTCCCTTTCCTCCGAACCCGTGCGGAATCGCCACCAATTTCACGCGGCGGTCGGTGGCCATGAAATGCTCCAGTATCTCGCGGGTGCGGTCGGTCGAGGCATCGTCTATTACGATGATCTCCATCCGGTGGTGGGGATAGTCGAGGTGGAGCAGACTCTCCAGGGTGCCCGCGATCACGATCTCCTCGTTGTGCGCCGGCACCAGAATGGAGACGAAGGGCCACTCCTCCGGGTCAGGGGGCCCCGCCCCCCGCGCCGACTCGCGCGCATACAGATAACCGGCCAGGGTGAGCACCGCATACAGCGAGATCACCGCCCAGGCCCCGATCAGGCAGACGGCGAGGAGCGTATTATGCACCACCAACAGGTAACCGGGAATCACTCTAACTCCTCATAGCAGCGCCGGAGGACGGTCCATGCCGATTTTCGGTCGAGCGCCGCGGAGTGGTAGCACTCCACGCCGTCCGGCTTCGCCTTCATCACGTATCTGATGGTCTTCGCGGTCTTCTCCGCGGTCATGTACTGGTTCCCAAAGTCAGTTATTTCCACATGTATGATGGTCCTCGTGCGGCCGTCCACGCGGTTCATGAGCCGTTGCGAGGTCTCCGCGGCCCATTGGTAGTTGAAGACCCTGGTGCCGTAGATCGCCGCCCACTGCTGCCAGATCACCTCGAAGTTGATCCAGTCGGGTGCATGGGGGGAATCCAGAAGTGCGTCGAGGTCGAGGCCCGACTCCTCCGCCTGACGGACGGGAGTCAGCAGCGCCCCGTTGCTCCACGCGTCACAGATGGTGAGGAGATATGCTTCGATCCCTTCTTCCTTGATCGCCTTGATACATTCCAACAGGAACTCGGTGAGTCCTTCCGCGCGCCAGTGCCGCCATTCCTTGCCCCCGAGCGGCTGGCCGGGATGGCGGGAGGCGAATTCCTCTCTGCACACATCACAATAGCAGGCCACGTTCCCAAACCAGTTCACGAGCGGTTCGGCCAGTTCGATGCCGTCCAACTCCGGATAACGTTTCGCCAGGTCCCTGACCAGGCCCACGTACCACTTCCGCACATCCGGGTTGTTGGGGCAGAGGAAGTAGGTGGCGTGCAACCGCAGCGGATTGTATACGGTCCCATCCTTCCTTCGCTCCCGCCAGGAGGGATGTTTGGTCCACATGGCGCGGTCCCGACTGGCGTACATCCAGGCGATGACGCGAATGCCGCGGGCGTGGCAGGCCTTGATGACCTCCTTGAGTAGATCCTGTTCTCCCCACGAACTGATCGTGGCGCCGGGGTAGCGTGTCCAGTAGGCCGCTCCCTGTTTCACATTATAAGCGTAGAAGAAGACGGCGTTGACCCCATTGCGCGCATATCTCTCGGCCAATGACTCGGCCAGCACCTTGGCCGAGACTCCCTGCCAGGCATATGGCCAGGGATCCAGGCTCACCCCCTTCACCAATGGGACTTGTTTCCGATTCCTGATCGGCTCCAGCACCACCACCGAGCGGTCCGGGGCCGAGATCTCGAGCCGGGAGCCGCGGGGCAGCGTCTTCTCCTCGCGTTGGTCCCAGCGCGGCCCCAGCACCCGCTCACGGGTGCTGGTCTTCCAGGGCACCGTCACCGATGAAGAGCCCGACACCACGATCCGGCGCGAGTCGCTGATCTCCACCCCGAGGTCCCGCAGGTCGGCGCGCCGCCACCCCTCCCGCTCGCGGGCCCGCACGAACTCGAGGAAGGGATCCCGCGGAGCCCACAGCCCGAAGGAGACCAGAGCCACCGCGTCCCGCACCACCTGCTGCATCCGCAGTCTCTCCAGATCGGAGCGGGAGTAGTATCCGGCATCGCTCACCGTGATGGGCGCGGGCAGCAGGCCTCCGGCCGAGAAGGGCGGAGAGGACGACTTCTCGGCGATCCGGAGCCGAAACGGGTTGTCCCGACTCCCCCTGCCTCCCCAGGCCACCGGGTGAAGCCCCACCTCCCAGGCGAGCCGAAGATGCTCGCGCGCATCCAGGTCCGATTCCGCCCACAGCACCACCGGGGGCGGTCGGCGAGCGCGGTGTCCTGCATCTGGGTATGGGCCAGCACCGCCACGGGCAGGCCGGCCTTGATCATGGGCTTCACCACCCGCGGCACCTGTTTCTCCGTCGCCCACACCGGCACGTCCCGCAGCACCGGAATCAGACGACGCTGCGCCTGGTGGGAGATGCCGAGGATGTCGTGGAGCGCGTCCGCCCAGATGCAGGCGGTCCATGCCCGCTCCGGCGCGAAGTCGGGCCCCGCGGCCACGTACCAGCGATTATTGTTTCCGGCCGCGAAGACTCGTTTCCGGCCGTTGCGCCGGGCGCCCGCCAGGACCTGCGCGCCCTCTGCGGTAACCTCCGGCATCGCCACCCGCTCCGCGTGGTCCTGCCCTCCGTAG
>JALGTT010000340.1 GCA_029821235.1 Candidatus Hebobacteria bacterium
CTTCTGCCTGAAGCAGGCAAGGAAATACCTCGAACAGGGACAGACCCCGTGGACGCCCGCGGTTCCCCAGGTGTTCCAACTCCAGGCGGCGCTCGCGCTGCTGGAGCAGGAGGGACTCGACAACTGCCATGCCCGTCATGCGCGCCTCGCCAAAGCGGTGCGAGAGGGCGTGAAGGCGCTGGGCCTGAAGCTTCTCGCCGACGAGTCGGTGGCGAGCAATGCCGTCACCGCGGTGCAGATACCCGAAGGCATCAAGGTGGCCGATCTGCGCAAACTGATGCTGGACAAGTACGATGTGGTGTTGGCGGGCGGACAGCAGAGCCTGAAGGAGAAGATCTTCCGCATCGGCCACCTGGGCCTGGTATATGAGACCGATGTGATCGCCTGCCTGGGCACGCTCGGGCTGGCGCTGAAGGAACTCGGATGGGCCTGCGAGCCGGGGGCCGGGGCCGCGGCCGCCGTGCAGGCGCTGGGGGTGACCGACGCGGCGCGCAAGTGGCGGGTTCTGGTGGCGGACAAACTGGCCGAGGAGGGCCTGGCCGCCCTGCGGGATGCCCCGGAGGTCGAATTGGTCGTCAACACCGGCCTCACCCACGAGGAACTTCTCCGGGAGATCGCGCAAGCGGACGCGTTGCTGGTGCGAAGCGCCACCAAGGTGACCGCGGAGGTGATCGAGGCCGCCCCGCGGCTGCAAGTGATCGGGCGCGCCGGTGTGGGGGTGGACAACATTGACGTGGAGGCGGCCACCCGCCGGGGGGTGGTGGTGTGCAACTCCCCCGAGGGCAACACCATCGCCGCGGCCGAGCACACGTGGGCGTTGCTGTTGGCGGTGGCGCGCAACATCCCCGCGGCCAATGCCTCGATGAAGGCCGGGGAGTGGAAGCGCAGCGCGTTCGTGGGGGTGGAGCTGTTGAACAAGACGCTGGGCGTGCTCGGGCTGGGCAAGATCGGCGCGGAGGTGGCGGCCCGGGCGCGGGCGTTCGGCATGAAGGTGCTCGCCAACGATCCGTTCGTGTCCGCCGAGCAGGCCGAGCGGCTCGGCGTGGAACTGGTGGAACTGTCCGACCTGCTGGCGCGGTCCGACTTCATCACCCTGCACGTGCCCCTGACCAAGGACACCCGCGGGCTGCTGAACGCGGAGACCCTGTCGCAGGTGAAGCCGGGGGTGCGCATCATCAACTGCGCGCGGGGAGGAGTGGTGGACGAGGCCGCCCTCGCGGAGGCGATCGAGAGCGGCCGGGTGGCCGCGGCCGGGATTGACGTGTTCGAGAACGAGCCGCCGACTGACAGCCCTCTGCTGGGCCTCGACCGCGTGGTGCTCACGCCCCATCTCGGAGCCTCCACCGCGGAGGCGCAGGTGAAGGTGGCGGTGGACGTAAGCCAGCAGGTGCTGGACGTGCTCCGCGGCCGGCCCGCGCGGAGCGCGGTGAACGTGATGCCGGTGAGCGCAGAGACCTTGCGGACCCTCCAGCCCTACCTGGAGTTGGCCGAGAAGTTGGGCCGGTTCCACGCGCAGCTCGCGGAGGGTCCCATGAGCAGGGCGGAACTCGTCTACGCCGGCCAGTTGGCCGACCACGA
Source organism: Candidatus Hebobacteria bacterium (assembly GCA_029821235.1). Taxonomy (GTDB): domain Bacteria; phylum Armatimonadota; class Hebobacteria; order Hebobacterales; family Hebobacteraceae; genus S016-27. The sequence goes on from JALGTT010000340.1 coordinate 1,579, forward strand.
CACCCAGATGCTCACCCGCGCCTTCCTCAAGGGCATGCTGGAGCCCATCCTGGACATCCCCGTGAACCTGGTCAATGCCCTGCTGGTGGCCGAGGGCCGGGGCTTGAAGATCGTCGAATCCCGCAGCCGGGAATCCGAGGACTACCTCAGCCTGATCACCTCCAAGGTCACCACCGACGGAGAAGAGCGAGTCATCGCCGGCACCCTCTTCGGCCACCGGGAGCCCCGTGTGGTCCAGATGGATCAGTACCGCATGGACTTCGTCCCGGCGGGCATCATGCTGGTCTCCATCCACATAGACAAGCCGGGGATGATCGGCCGGGTGGGCACCATCATGGGCAGGCACAACATCAACATCGCCGGCATGCACGTGGGCCGCGGGCAGACCGGCCCCGGCGGCCGCTCGGTGATGGTGTTGGCTCTCGACAACCCGGTGCCCGATGAAGTGAGGAAACTGTTGCTCGAAGTGGATGGCATCATGACCGCTCAGGTGGTCGAACTGTAGCCATCCGCCGGCGCGCAGAAGCGGCCGCGCGAGGCGGGCCGCGGCCTCCCAAAGCAACGAAATGAAGATTCTCATCACCAACGACGACGGCGTCCACGCGCCCGGCCTGCTGGTGCTGAAGCAGGCGTTGTCCCCTTTGGGCGAGGTGGTCGTGGTGGCGCCGGAGCGCCCGCGCAGTGCCTGCAGCCATGCCATCACTCTCCACAAACCCCTGCGTCTCACGCGGGTGCAGTTGCAGGACGGCAGCCAGGCCTACGCGGGGAACGGAACCCCCGCGGACTGCGTCGCGCTCGGCACCAGCAGCGACATCCTCGGGAGGCCCGATCTGGTGGTCTCCGGCATCAACCTGGGGCCGAACCTGGGCGTGGATATGCTCTACTCGGGCACGGTGGCGGCCGCCATGGAGGCGGCGATCTGCGGGCTCCCCGCCTTCGCCATCAGCGT
>JALGTT010000341.1 GCA_029821235.1 Candidatus Hebobacteria bacterium
GGCGCGTGGCTTCCGGGCAAGCCCAGGGCGCGCGCCACCGCCTGATCGTCGAAGGCGCCCACCGGCACCGACCCCAAGCCGAGCGCAACCGCCTCCAGGTGGACGTTCTGGGCGGCGTGCCCCACGTCAATGTGAACATACCGCTCCCCGCGCTCTCCGTAGCGCTTGGTGGTGCGCCGGTACACGGCCGCGAACACCAGCGAAACAGGTGCTTTCGCCACGAACTCCTGTCCATGGCAGGCCTCACACAATGCCCCCCGAAGGTCGGCCTCGTTCACCTTTACCAGGGCGTGATCGCCGATGCGGTAGCGGAACAGTCCCTGAGCGCAGACGAGATAGGTCTCCAGGGGATAGCAGGCCCCCGCCGAGGGCGCCGCCCGCTTGCCCTCCGGAGAAGTTACTCCCTGTGCCGACCAGACGAGTTGGGATATCTCCGCCAGGGAGAGAGGGGCGCTCTGGAAGTCGCGCACGCTCCTCCGCCGGGAGATCGCCTCCTCGACCGAGACTTCGCCTCGAGAGCGGGGAGGCGGAAGGGACACGCGCGCTCCGACCGCCGCGCGTGCAAGCGTCTTCACGCCTATCTCCTCTGTCATTCGTCTCCTCACACATTGCCACTGGAATCAGAAGTCATCGTCTTGCTGGCGCAGATCGCCGCGTCCACGATCGCGTAGACGTGCAGCCCGATCAGGAGCACCACCAACACCACGTTGAACCCGCTCAGCGAGCCCCACAGGTCGGGGGCCGGGCCGTAGCCCGCCGTCCGCCTCGCCAGCACCTCCACCATCGAGGACTTCATCAGCCGGGAGATGACGGACAGCAGAGCGATCCAGCCCGCCAGCATGACGATGCCCTTCATCAGCTGCTCGTTGTAGATCTGCCCCAGCCCCGGGATCACCGAGAACAGGGCTGCGTAGCCGGGCTTGCGCACCGGAGCGTCCGCCCGCGCGGCCCCGGAGAGCAGCGCCTCCGCCTGCTCGGCCGCCCGCAGGCCCGTGGCCCGCAACAGAGCGGCGCGCGCCAGTTTGTCCTCCAACACCACGCGGGAGGGATTCAATTCCCGGGCGCGTTTGAAGGAGGCCACTGCCTGTCCACCCCGGTTCAGGTCCATGAGGAGATCGCCGACCAACTCGTGCGCCTCGGCGTCTTCCTCGTCGAGGGTGAGCGCCTCCTGCGCGAGTTTCAGCGCCTCCGCCTGCTTTCCTCTGGCGCGCAGCAAGGTCGCCTGGCCCAACAGCTGGCGGACCTTGAGTCTGACGTCACTCGGGGTCTGCTCGTTCTCCATCCTCGGCCTGCGCGGGAGCGGAAACCATCACCTGCGGAGCGTCGCTCCACAGCCGCTCCAGGTTGTAGAACTCCCGGTCCTCCTCCGAGAACACGTGCACCACCACTTCCCCGTAATCCAGCAGCACCCACCGCGCCTCTCTCTCGCCCTCCGCGCCGAACGGCCTGATGCCCTTCTCCTCGAAGGCCTCCCGCACCGCCTCCGCCAGGCTCTGAATGTGGAGTTGAGAGGTGCCGTGACAGATCAGGAAGTAGTCGGTGATGGTCGTCACCCCCCGCATGTCGAGGACCACCACCTCCACCGCGCGACGGTCGGTCAACGCCTCCTCGGCAATCGCCGCCTTCTCCTCCGCAGTGGTCTCCACGGGGGCCGCGCGGCGCCCGGCGCGGGCTCTCTTCACCAACTCACCTCCGCCAGGTCCGGCCCGGCTACCACGGTGACATCCGCGGGATTCTCCCCATCCGGGGATATCGAAATTATCCCCAGACCCAGCCAACTCGCCACTCGCCGCGCTCTTCCCCCCGTTCCACGATGATCAACCACCAATGTGTTCTTCACTTTCTCCGCGGAGTTCCCCACGGTGACAATCTCGCATCCACACTTCTCGAGCATGGCAGCGGTGCGAGCCGCCAGCCCTCGGATGTCTGTCCCATTCAGCACAGTCACGCTCAGTCCCTGCCCCAAGAGCACGCGGTCCACCACCTGCTGCACCTGACTCGCGTCCAACTCGATCATGCTCCGGCCTTCCACCAGCCGCGGCTCCCCCGGGAGGGTGGCCGTGCGGATCGCCTCCGGCTGGCTTTCCTCCAGGATGCGCTTGAGCGCGAGCATGTCCTTGACCTTGAGGTTGGTGTTGACGGTGTTGACGAAGGTCTCCGCCAACTT
>JALGTT010000342.1 GCA_029821235.1 Candidatus Hebobacteria bacterium
GCGCCCGAGGGCGTGTTCCTGCTGTGGGACCGGGGACAGCATTTCGGCCGCGGCGCGGATTGGTCCGACTCCCCGCTCGCCACCGCCTACGGGGTGGACGAGGTGCCGATGGTGTTCCTGCTCGACCGCGCGCGCAACTATGTCACCGCCCTCCGCGGAGAGACCGGGCTGCGCCGTCTCCCGCAATCCGTCACCAAACTCCTGGGGAGACCATGAACGAGAAGACCACGAAACACGGCGCGGGATGGCGCACCGGGCTCTGGGGATACAATCTCCGAATTCTGGTGGGCAACACCTACTGGCTGGTGGTGACGCCGCTGGCGGCCAGCCAGTTGGTGGTGTTCTGGCAGATGGCCACTGCCCGCTCGCTCACCCCCGCCCGCGGCGCGCTGACCATCGAACTGCTCGCTCCCATCGTGGGGGCGTTTCTCTGTGCCCACGCGCTGGCCCCGGAGCAAGACGGGGTGGGCGAGCTGGTGTTCGTGCGTCCCCTGTCGCTGGAGAAGGTCCTGCTGCTGAGGCTGGCGATGATCTTCGCCTTCGTATACGCCATCCTCATTCCCGCGTGCGTGGTCTTCGAGCTGACCATCCCCGATTTCCCCGTGGCGTTGACTCTGCTGGCCGCGCTGCCTTCCACGCTCTTCCTGTCCGCCCTGGCGATGGCGGTGGCCAGCGCCACCCGCCAGCCGCTGCTGGGGATAACCGCGGCCGCCGTGCTGTGGGCATTCGACTTCGCGACCGCCGGATACTGGAACCCGCTGTTCTCGCTCCACCGCTACGCCGATCATCTCGCGGACCGGCCGATGGCAGAGCAGTGGGTGCTGGGCAAATTGCTGTTGTTGGCGGCCGCGGCCGCCTGCTACGCGTGGAACCGGCGGCTGTTGGGCCGTCCGCCGGCTCCTCGGCGGTGGCTGGCCCTGGTTCGCGCGGCCTCGATGGCCGGACTGCTGGTGGCCTTGTATGTGGTCTCCGGTGCGGGCTGCAAAGTGGCTTACGGTCTGCAGCACGAACGGGACCTGGGGCCCAAGACGCTGCTCTGGTATCAGCAGCAGTTTCGAGACTACAAGTTCCTGCCCATAGCCCGCTTGTTCGGGCCGGCCTTTCAACTCTACATCGGCGCCGGGGAACGGGATTCGGCAGGTGCGGGCAGGGGTTTTTGGGCGCTCCGCGGGATCGCCAACATGAGAGAGGTCACGGAGCGCTATCCCCGCTCCATCTGGGCCGACAACGCGCAGTTCGAAATCGCCCTGCGCGGAGCGCACAACCAGAGCGCGCAACCGTGGATCGTCATCGTCGCGGAGGCGGGGATGTCGCAGCCGCGGGTGAAAGTGGTGAAGGAAGACGTCGCATACGCCCTCCGCGAGTTCCGTGCCCTGGTGGACGCCTACCCGAAGAGCCCGTTCGCCCCCTTCTGCCTCTCCCGGATGGCGGAGATCGGCCGGACGACGCTCGATTTCGACCTCGCCAGATCCGCCTATGAGCGACTGGTGGCCGACTACCCGGACGCCGCCCGGACGGCGGAAGCGGGAGTGAAGCTCAACGCGCTCTATCTCTGGCAGGGAGCGCCGGAGCGCGCGCTGGAGGCGGCCGACGCCGCGGCCAGGGTGGCGCAATGGGATGTCGCGGCGGAGGCCTGGCTGGCGGCCGCCCGGGCCGCGCAGGAGGCCGGCGACCGCGAGGGCGCGCGGCAGCGCTATCGGAAGGCGCGCGAGGCCGCCCAGACCGCGCTCGACCGGGCGGTGCGGGGAGATTCGCGCCCCAGCGGAATGTCGAAACACGATCTGCTCTCCCGTTCCGATGCGGTGGTGCGGGCGTGCGAGCGGGCGCTCGCTACCGATCTAGCGCCCAACGGGCTGGCGGCCGAGTCGCCGTCTCGCGTAACCGGGCGAGTGGTGTCGCCACCAGGTGAGACCGACCAGCTGCGGGTGGCGATAGGGACGCAGGTCGATCGGGACGGCCTCCCCTCTCCTTTCCTCGGCCATCCGGCGGCCGCCGCCCCGACGGATGAGAAGGGAGCGTTCACGCTGGAGGGTATTCCGGAGGGCGCCTATCCGGTGTTCGCGGTATCTTTTCGCGCGAAGCGGGGCGCCACCGGGTGGACGCTGGTCCCGCCCTCCTTGCCCACAGCGATCGAAGGAGCGGCGACAGAGATTCCCGCGGCGGGTCCCGCTGGCGGCCCCGCAGCCCACGCGATCATCCGGCCGCAGAGGTATGGCGCGCGGCATCGGGCGGGCGGGCCGCGCGGGGGTGAGGTAGCGGGGTCTCACCTCCCCCCGAGAGGCCACCGGCGGTGGTCCTGCTCCTCGTCAGCATCGCTCTGGCAGGACCCCCGCTGTGCGAAGAGAAAGCCAAGCAGCAACTCTGGTCTGGTTTCGGGAGTCATCCGCTTGGCCTCCTCCGCGAGCAACAAGTCTCGGGCCGGTCTCACCGTGCGGGCGCTGCTGGTAGGCGCCGTCTGCGTGTTGCTTGTCGTCTTCGTCACCTCTTGGGCGGAGCTGGTGGTGCAACGCATCATGATGGGGGTGGTGCAGTTCCCGCCGGGGGCGTTCGGCGTGTTCGTGCTGTTGATCATCGCCAACCGGGTGGCGCGGCGGATACGGCCGGGCTGGGCGCTGGCCCCTGGCGAGC
>JALGTT010000020.1 GCA_029821235.1 Candidatus Hebobacteria bacterium
CCGAGCTTCACCGCGGTCTCCATCAGTTTGCCCACGCCGTCCCGGTCCAGCGTCTGGAACGGGTTGACCGGCAGGATCTTGTCCTCCACGTACTTGAGGAGGAACTTGCCCTCCGCGTCGTCTCGGGAGTACCCGAAGCAGGTCTGGGTGAGGTCATTGGTCCCGAAGGAGAAGAACTGCGCCTCGGCCGCGATCTGGTCCGCGGTGAGCGCGGCGCGCGGGATCTCGATCATGGTCCCGAACTTGTAGTCCACCTTCACGCCCTTCTCTTTCATCACCTGCTTGGCCACCGGCTCCAGCCGCTTGCGGATGAGACTGAGTTCGTTCACGTGGCCCACCAGCGGGATCATGATCTTCACGTGCACGTCCACCTTGCGCTTGGCGCAGTCGCAGGCGGCCTCCATGATCGCCCTGGTCTGCATCTCCACGATCTCCGGCATCATGATGCTCAACCGGCAGCCGCGAAGCCCGAGCATGGGGTTCATCTCCCTCATGCTCTCCACCGCGGCCAGCATCTCCCGCGCCTTCTTCAGCTTGCGCGGCTTGCCGCCCTTGCACTCCAGTTCCGTCACCTCGCGCAAGAGTTCGTCGTGATCGGGCAGGAACTCGTGAAGAGGCGGGTCGATCAGCCGGATCACCACCGGCAGCCCGTCCATCGCCTCCAGCAGCCCGGTGAAGTCCGCACGCTGGAAGGGCAGCAGTTCGTCGAGCGCCCGCTTCCGCTCCTCCGGCGTCTTGGCGAGGATCATGCGCTGGACGATGGGCAGCCGCTCCGTCTCCATGAACATGTGCTCGGTGCGGCAGAGCCCGATTCCCTGGGCCCCGAATCCGCGGGCGCGCTGGGCGTCCCGCGGGTAGTCGGCGTTGGCCCACACCTCCAGCCGGCGGAACTTGTCCGCCCATGACAGCAGGGTGGCGAGTTCCTTCTCCTTCTCCAGGTCCGGCTCGATGGTGGGGATGAGGCCGGCGAAGACCTCGCCCGTCGTGCCGTCGATGGAGATGGGCTCTCCCTCCTTCAGCGCCTTGCCCTCCACCGAGAGCACCCGCTTCTCCTCGTCCACGTGAATCGCCTCACAGCCGGCCACACACGGCAGGCCCAGCCCCCGGGCGACCACCGCGGCATGGCTGGTGGCTCCGCCGCGGGCGGTGAGGATGCCCTTGGAGGCGAGCATTCCGTGCACGTCGTCCGGGGTGGTCTCCGGTCGCACCAGCACCACCGCCTGTCCCTTCTCGCCCGCCTCGGCGGCGCGGTCGGCGTTGAAGATGGCCGCGCCGGAGGCCGCGCCGGGGGAGGCGTTCAGGCCCTTCGCCAGCAGGCGCCCCTCCGCGATCGCCCGCTCCTTCTCCTTGGGGTCGAAGCCGGGCAGCAGCAATTGGTTGATCTGCTCCGGATCCACCCGCATCACCGCTTCCTGCCTGGAGATCAACTTCTCGTTGGCCATCTCCACCGCGATCCGCACCGCGGCGCGCGCGGTGCGCTTGCCCACGCGGCACTGGAGGATGTAGAGCTTGCCGCGCTCGATGGTGAACTCGATGTCCATGGCATCGCGGTAGTGCTTCTCGATCCTGGTCGCCAGCCGCACGAACTCCCGATAGATGCGGGGGTTCTTCTTCTTCAGTTGGGCGATCTTGATGGGGGTGCGCACTCCGGCCACCACATCCTCGCCCTGGGCATTCATCAGGAACTCGCCGTAGATCATCTTCTCCCCGGTCGCCACGTCCCGGGTGAAGGCGACGCCGGTGCCGGAGTCCTCCCCCATGTTCCCGAACACCATGGTCTGCACGTTGACCGCGGTGCCCAGGTCGTGCGGGATCTTATAGAAGTTGCGGTAGGCGACCGCCCGCGGGATGTTCCAGGAGTGGAAGACGGCGGTGATGGCGGTCTCCAACTGCTCCATGGGATCGGTGGGGAACTCCCGCTTCATTCTGCGCTTGAAGAAGGCCTTGTACTGCTTGACCAGTTCCTTCAGGTCGTCCGCGGTCAACTCGGTGTCCTGGGTCACGCCGCGCTTCTTCTTCATCGCGTCCATCATCTTGTCGAAGTGGGCACGCTCCAGGCCCAGCGCCACCGAGGAGAACATCATGATGAACCGGCGGTACGCGTCATAGGCGAACCGCTCGTTACCGGTGAGGCGGATCATCCCCTGGAGCGTCTCGTCGTTCAGCCCCAGGTTGAGGATGGTCTCCATCATCCCGGGCATGGACATCCTGGCGCCGGAGCGGACGGAAACCAGCAGCGGGTTCTTCGCGTCCCCGAACCCCTTGCCCGTCTCCTTCTCCACCTGCTTCATCGCCGTCCGCACCTCGTCCATCAGGCCGGGCGGCAGCTTCTTGCGCTTGAGGAACTCCATGCAGGTCTCGGTGGTGATGGTGAACCCGGGGGGGACGGGCAGACCGAGGTTGCTCATCTCGGCCAGGTTGGCGCCCTTGCCTCCCAGCAGGTCCCTCATCTCCTTGTTGCCCTCATGGAAGAGGTAGACTCGCTTCTTACGCCTCTTAGTCACGGACTTGGCAGCCACGGTCAGACAACTCCTTTCGTGTCGTATCGTATCGTATGTTATTGCCCGCTGCGCTCACCCGCCACCGACCGCGGGTGCAGCCACAGGCCCGGTTACCGCCTTATTGACATTTTCACCCCAAAAGTGTCAACAACGGACGCCGCCGGCCCCCATAGTGACACTTGGTGACACTAACTCCGGCCCTCTTCCCCCGCCTCGCACCCGCCGCCGGTCGCCGCGGCCGAATGCGCGGACGTCATGCCGGCGATGAAGCGCCCCACTTCCTCCCGCAGGGCCTGTTCCGCGTCCACGCCTCGCAGGCGGGCCAGCTCGGCCGCGGCGAACAACAGCCGCCCGGCGGCGCCCTCGATCTCCTCGCTGTTTCCCGTCAGCAGGGAGCGCAGCGCCTCCTCCAGCATGGCCTGCGCGTCATCGCTGGCCCAGTCCCGCCCCGCGCGCCCGGCCTGCTTCTGGGCGGTCTGCGCGCGCGCCAGCGCGGGCAGGGCGCGGGGCACCTTCGCCATCTGCTCCTCGATCGTCTCCCCGCGCTCCCGGCGCTTCTGGGCCTCCCACTGGTCCACCACCGCCTCCGCGGTCTCGATCACCTTGTCCCCGAAGACGTGCGGATGGCGAACCACCAACTTGTCCCGCAGGCCGCGCACCACATCATAGATGTCGAACCGGCCGGCCTCGGCCGCCAGTTGCGCGTGGAAGACCACCTGCAGCAACAAGTCTCCGAGTTCCTGCCGGAGACCGTCCCAATCCTCCGCGTCCACCGCCTCCAGGACCTCGTAGGTCTCCTCCAGCAGGCAGCGACGCAGGGAGCGATGGTCCTGTTCCCGGTCCCAGGGGCAGCCCTCGGGGCCGCGGAGCCGGGCCATGATCTCCACCAGTTCCGCGAACACGTCCTCTCGCTCCGCGTCTGCCTTCGTGGTCACAGCCGTTCCCTTTTCCCCACTCGCGTCTCGGAGCGCTCCATGCCGCGCCGGGGATAGCGCGGGCTCCGGATGCTCACTGCTTGTCCGGAGCCTTCTCGGTCTTTCCGTCCTCGGCGGGCTTCTCGCCGGTCGGAGGAGGGTTGATCTCTATCGGCGCCGACGATGCGGCGGCCTTCTCCCTCGCCTCCCTCATCTCTCGCAACCGCTTGTATGCCTCCGCGAGATCCCGATAGCGCGCGGCGGGAATCTCGATCGAGGCATTGGCGCGCAGATTGTTGTAGAACTCATCCAGCCGATTCTGGAACTGAGGATCGCTGGTCATCCACTGCTCGATGAAATCGGCGTTGGCCTCCATGGTGAGTTCGTGTGGAGGGAAGTACTTTTCGACTTTCACCAACCGCCAGAAGGCGGGCTCCTCACCGTCATCGGTGACGCCGGAGGCGTTCATGGGCAGGGGTTTCGAGATCTCCCCCGGCTTGAGGCTGAACAGCACCTTCTCCAGCTCCGGGTCGGGCGGATTCAGCTTTCCCTTCACCGCCCAGCCCACCATGCCCCCTCGGTCGCGCGTCATCGGCTGCAACGATTTCTCCTCCGCGATCTTGGCGAAGTCCGCTTCCTCGTCCGAGAGCAGTTGCTTGCGAATCGCCTCCGCCTCATCCTTCTTCGCCACCACGATCTGGCGATAGATCACCGCTTCGTTGTTGTGAGGAAGTTGGGCCAGGCGCTCCTTGTTGGCCTCGAAGAACTTCTGGCGGTCCTTCTCGGGGAGCACCAACTTGCCGGTGAGAATGCGCAGGCTCACGTGGTCCTTGTACTCCGCCTCGGTCTGGCCGGTCCTCGCGAGCCATTCCTCCAAGTCCATGCCGGTGCGCGCCAGGGTGTAGTCCGCGCTCTGCTGGACCCGCGCCTCCAGTTCCTCCGGAGATACGCTGACGCCGCGCTTCTGCGCCTCCTGTCTGATGAGTTGACCGAGGATGAGCGTATCCAGGGTCTGCTGGCCCAGCGTTTGGTTGTTGCCGGAGAGCATGCGGAAGTAGTAGTCGGCTCGTTGCATCAACTGACCGTACTCCTCGTCGGTCATGTTGATGTTGCGGCTGCCGAGTTCCTCCTGCACCAGTTGCAGCGCCACCATGGTCTCCATCTCGCGGCGCCAGGCCCCCGCATCGGTCCTCTCCAGCGCCCGCCAAAGTTGCTGTTGGGTGATGGGGTGGTTGTTGACGCGGGCGACCACTTCCTCTTTCGTGCCGCGCCGACCGGTTAGCGACCAGATCAACGCTGCCAGCAACACCAGCATGCCGACGTACGGCGCCCACTTCGCCACCAGCGACTTGGGCTGGGAAGGCTGTTCGCTCATCGCTGTACCTTTCCGCGGCCGCGCCGCGCGGATCTAACCAACGGTCCTCATCCAGGGAGATCCGTCGGCGCCCACGGCCGCGCACCTCGGCCCGCGCGCCGCGCCGATAGCACCTGAAGGAGGTTCGCTGCAGGCCGCGCATGGGGCTGACTACATAGCGCAAACGGCCCGCCCGCTCCGCGGACAGGCCGCCCCGTTCCACGCCAAAGCGCGAAACCGGCATCGCAGCACAACCACTGCTGGATTCTACCCCTCGCGCGGGCAAAAGTCAACGATTCCGCGGGGGCGGACCTCCGTCAGTTTACCACGATCTCGATGAACGGCGGCTGTTGAATCTGCCGGATGGCGTAAACCGGCGTGCGCGCAGAGTTCACCGTCTTCTGCACCTGGAGAAAGGCGTAGCTTCCCTTCGTCCACACCCTCACGATTCCGTCCGCGGCCGTGCGGAGCTTCTCGAGTTGGTCGGGCACCACTGCGCCGGGGCTGACCACGCCGATCATCACCGCCCTTCTCTCTCGACAGCGCGAGGTCAGGTACGCGAGCGGGCGATATCCCTCGTCCGGGGGCAGCAACGATAGGAGTTCGGTGATGTCCACCTGCACCCGCGCGCGCCGGTCTCCGATCCGCTTGCACATGTGGTCCACCTGCGCGCGGAACTCCTCCCGTGCGAGCGGGCCCTCGCTCGCACGCGTTCCCCCCGGCCACAGCATCAGCGCCTTCTCGCTCTTGATCGCCTTCTCCAGCCGTTCATCCTCTCCAGCCAGTTCCATCAGCATCCGCCAGCGCGAACCCGGTTCGCTCGCCGCCGCGATCCGCAGGTAACTGTCACCGCTCTCAAGCGCCTCCCTGGCAAACCCGACGTCGAAGATGTCCTGGTTGATGCCCGAATCCACCTCCATCAGATAGAAACTGCCATAGGGGATGCCGCCGCCGAGCAGTTCATCCAACTGCGGGATGCCCGTGGACACCGATTCCTCGAACCGGTACAGCGGCTCCTGGAACGGCGGCAGCACCGTGATGCCGCCCTTGGATACGGTGTAGAGGCTGGGGATGGCGATCTGCGGGCTGCCCCGGCTCTTGATCACCTCCACGAACCGCATGTGGTGGTTTCCCACATAGTCCCGGGTGAGCCGGACCACCGCGTCGGCCACGAATTCCTCCGGGCCGGTGCCTATCTCATCATGTTCCCCCAGTTCCTGAGTGAGCATGGTGGTGAGCATATCGCGCTTGAGGGCATTGATCAGCCCATAGGTCGCCTCGCGGAACCGAACATCATCGTTGACCACGCTTCTCAGGTTGGTGATGGAGTCGATCACCACCCGCCGCGCCCCGATCTCCCTCACCATCTCGCCCACCAGGCCGTTGTCCTGGATCACGTCCTGCTGAAGCACCTCGGGCGAGGTGAACATCACCTTCAACTTGCCCTCCTCCTCAAGCGCGGGGAGGTCCCAGCCGAAACTCGCCGCGTCACGGTAGATGCGCTGGGGAAACTCCTCGAAGGTGATGAACAGACCGGGTTCCTGGTACTTGGTGATGCCGTTGTAGATGAACTGCATCCCAAGGCTGGTCTTGCCCGTTCCCGGGGCTCCCGCCACCAGGATCGCGTCTCCTCTCAGGAATCCTCCGTACAGCAACTGATCCAGCCCCGTAATGCCCGTCTTGACACGATCCATCCCCTGTCTCCTCGAGTTCTCGTTCTTGCCGATGGGTTACGCCCTGCTCATCCTGGTATGGTTCTCAACGGCGCCGCGCCGGTATGTAGCGGTACACATCTGCGCCGGGATAAGTGATCTTCTGAATGAACCTGCGTTGCTCCAGCAGGTTCAGGTCGTTCTGGACGGCCGAGACCTCTCTCCCCACCCGGAGGGCGATCTGACGCGCGGTGTTCACAGTATAGGGGTTGGCCTCCAGGAACGCTATCAGTTGTTCCAGCCCGGACAGAGAGGCGGCCATGCGCCCCAGGTCCCCACTCACCCGGTAGGTGCGCAGGCCCCGCCGAATGCGGCCGGCCAACTGCTCCAGTTTCTCGCTCTTCTGGCGGATCTCCTCACGAAGTTCCTCCGGCGGCCTTCCCGCTCTCTCCTCCCGCTGCCGGTCTCGCTCGGCCAGAAACGCGTCCGCCGCCGCCGCCGCCCCCTCCAGGCTGAAGCCCTGATCGAGAGCCTGTTTCACCAGGCAGACCTTCTCGATTGCCGCGAAATCGTAGGTGCGGCTCCCCTTCCGTTCTCGTGGCCGTACGATCCCCTTGTCTGTCCAGTACGACAGTTGCCGAATGGACACCCCACACAAATGCGCCGCCTGCCCGATCCCCAACTCCAGTCCCTTCAGCAGGCCGGCCAGGTCCACTGGCTGCAATGCTGATCTCCCCCGTTCGCGCACACTGCTTGCCATCCTCATTCTCCTTTGCGTAAAGGGCTCGCTGCCCTCCCCCGAGGTAGCCCGAGCGCGCTACGGCGCTAGCCCAGGCCTGTCGAAGGATAGCACAGCGTTGTGGGCGGGTCAAGACAGGCCTGTACCTTCACACGCCCAGCAGGCGTTGGAAATGTACCTCGACTCGACGCGCCGCCCGCGCGAACCCGCTCTCCGGGCCAGGAGCAGAAGCGGCTCGGGGATACTCGTTCAGGACCTGCTCTGGGGCAACTCCAGCCCCGTGTGGCGAGTGGTTGACATTCGCCGCCAACCTACTATACTCGAATTGGAGCTGCCTGCCGCAACCAGCGCGCGGGGGCGGCCCCGACTGTGCTTTGGCAAGAGAGCGACGCGCGGCGCCACGCACACGCCCCGAGCGGATGCGTGGGCCGACGCGCGATGGGTCAAGTGGCGGCGCAACCTTTGGCGTGTACTCACGAGAGAGGAGGCGAACTCACATGTCCTTATCCGCAGCGAAGCTTACTGCCATCAGGTATCTGGCTACTCAGACGGTGCCTCTGTTGCTGAACCACGCTGATGACGCGCGTCTCGTCACCCTCACTCGCATCCTCGAGCGGGTGGCGCGGACCGAACACCATCGGGCCCAGCTCCGCTATCTGAGGAAACTCATCCTGGAGCAGCATCCCGCGGTGGAACTGGCTCGCCGGGTGCTCCACCTGCATCCCAACGCGAGGCGGGCGATCATCAACTCCCTCGGCATCAACGCCACCTGGCTCGGCGATGCCGAGAGAAAGGCCTTCGCACAGGAGCACGGGGTGCATCCCCCGTTCCTGATCGTGATCAGCCCCACCATGAGGTGCAACCTCCGCTGTCTGGGCTGCTACGCGGGCGAGTACCCGCGCGAGTCCGACCCGCTCTCGTTCGAGGTGATAGACCGCATCGTGAGCGAGGGCAAGGAAATGGGGGTGTACTTCTACACCATTTCCGGCGGGGAGCCGTTCCTGCGGCCCGACCTGCTGGACCTGTACGACAAGCACCGCGACTGCACGTTCCTGATCTACACCAACGGCACCAGGATTGACGAGAAGGTCGTTTCCCGGCTCCAGGAGTGCGGCAACGCGGCCCCGGCGATCAGCATCGAGGGCTGGAGGGAGCAGACCGACTTCCGGCGCGGCAAGGGCGTCTACGACCGAGTGATGGCGGCGATGGACGACCTGCGGGAGGCGGGGCTGTTCTTCGGGTTCTCGGCCACCGCCACCCGCCTCAACGCTGATGTCTACTTCGACGAGGCATTCTTCGACCACATGGTGGAGAAGGGGTGCCTGTTCGGGTGGTTCTTCATCTTCGTGCCCGTGGGCCAGGACAGCGACACGAAACTGATGGTGACCCCGCAGCAGCGCGACCGCCTGCGGAGGATGGTCTCCCGGATGCGGGCCACGAAGCCGATCTTCGTGGCAGATTTCTGGAACGACGGCTGCCTGACCGGCGGATGCATGTCCGGCGGCACCCTCTACATGCACGTGAACTACCGGGGCGACCTGGAGCCCTGCGTGTTCATGCACTTCGCGGAGGAGAACATCCTGGACATCTACCGCCGGGGCGGGCACCTCTGGGATGTGCTGAATACCCCCCTCTTCCGGCGGATCCGCCAGGTCAACCGCAGAGATCCGAATCTGCTGCGGCCCTGCCCCATCATTGACCACAACGAGTGGCTGGAGGAGGCGCTCGAAGGCACCAACGCGCGCCCCACCCACCCGGGCGCGGAGGACATCGTCACCCGCCTCGCCCCGGAGGTGCGCGCCTGGGCGAAGGAGTACGGCAAACTGGCCGATCACGCCTGGTATGAGACGGACGAGTACGCCTGGGCGCAGACTGACGACCCACTCTGGACGCCCGACCACCTGAGGGAGCAGAAGGCCCAACACAAGCAGACGGGCACCTACGCGGCCTGACGCCGCGGGCGCCAAACAAACTCCTGCGGCCCGGGGGCAAACGCGCTCCCGGGCCGCGCTGTCACTGGACGCGCTTCACCCGGGAGGCGGCGTGGGACATGCCTTCCACCTCCCGCGCGTAGGCGGCCAGCAGCGCCTCGCCGAACTCCCGCGGCTTCACTCCCAGCTCCTCCAGGCCGATGGCCGGCACCGGCGCGCCCTCGCCCAGCACGTTGAAGGCCGAGTGGATGAGGCCGGAGGCCGGGGAGACGGTGGCGACCGAGATGGAAAGCTTCAGATTGCGGAAATAGAGGTCATCCCCCTCCCGCCGGATCAAGTTCTCGCCGAGATGTGCGTTGAGCAGTTCCCCGGCGAGGGCCATCAGCAGCCGCTGGCGGGTGGTGATGTGGGACAGGTCCAGGCCCGGGTGCTCGGCGATGAGATGAAGCATTTTCGGGCTGCTGATGCGGGCGCCGGCCTCCAGGTCCTCCAGATCCACCATGTGCTCGCGGGCTACCTCGCAGGGACCCAGGAAGCAGACCGCCGCCTCCCCCGACAGCCCGGTCGCCTCCGCCACCCAGCCCGACCGGAGTTGCGCGCCCGTGTAGGTGATGCGCTCTTCGAGGAAGGCCACCTTCACCAGGTGTCCCCCGTGGCCACCAGACGCACGATCCGATGATTCAGGGAATCGGAGACATAGACGCTGCCCTGCCCGTCCACCGCCAGAGACACGGGCGCGGACAGCCGGCCGTTGATCGCCCCCGGCTGGGGGTAGCAGCACACCACCTGTCCGTCGGCGGCGAACTTCAGCACGCGATTGTTGCCGGTGTCGGCCACCCAGATGCCCCCATCCGAATCGGCGGCCAGGCCCCTCGGCTCCTCCAATTCTCCCACCTCGGAGCCGTGCTTGCCGAAGACGAAGTCGAAGTCCCCGTCCGGCTTCAGCCTCACCACCCGGTGGCGCATGGTGTCGGAGACGTACACCCGCCCCTCCGTGTCCACGGCCACCCCCTGGGGTCTGCTGCCATCGAGGCCGGAGGAGGGTCCGTGGTAATCGGTCTGCCACTGTCCGGTGGCCGAGTAGCAGGTGACGCGGGAGTTCTCGGTATCCGCGATGTACAACTGATGGTAGAAGTCCATGCAGATGGCGGTGGGGCAGGAGAACCTGGGCACCCGGGCGCTGGGCCCGCCCAGGGTGAACACCAGGTAGCCGGTCTTGGAGAACTTCCGCAGCCGGTCCGCCCCCTGCTCGATCACATAGATGAACTGGGAACTGTCCACCACCACCCCCTGGGGATTCAGCAACAGGTCCGGCCCGCCCAGCCCGTACACATCTCCGTCAGGGGTGATCTTCTGAATCCGGTGGTTGAGCGAATCGGCCACGAACAGGCTCCCCTCGGCATCCAGCCAGAGCCCCATCGGCCGGTTGAACTCACCCAGGTCGGTGCCGTAACTGCCGATGGTCTCGGCCATGCGGAGCACCTGCCTGGCCACCGGAGCGCTGGGCGTCTCCGCGGACTGGCGGGGCGTCCGTCGCCCGATCTCTAGATAGTGAAACCGACTCTCACCCTCACCCATCAGCGCGCATCCCGGTCCCCTCTTGCGGGACCTCCCTCAGACCTGACTACACACTAGTATTCCCCGTGCACGGCTGAATTCCCGCCCCCGCGCCCCGCAAGTTTCGCCTTCCGACACACGGCGCGGGAGGCGCGCAGACAGCCTCAGGCCGAGGCAGGAGCGCCCTTGGTGCCGCCGAAGCCTTCCCGCACATCTGCTGTGAGGTGAGAAATGGACCGTTTCGAGTTGTGGAAGAAGGGTGAATTGCGGGGCGCCAACGCATTCCCGCGGCACACGGTGGAGGACCTGAAGACCCTGCGGAGTTGGAACGCCAATCTGGTGTCCTACGGGCTGGAGAGCACGGTGGAGTTCGAGCCCCCGTTCGAGGTGATCCCCGAGAAGCTCGACATCGTCGAGGCGGCGCTGGCGAGGGCGAAGGAGGCGGACCTGTTCGCCACCATCAACTTCCGCTCCGCTCCCGGCCGGGAGGATTTCAACCGCGATCTGCGCCAGTTCGAGGATTTCAAGTACCACGACGGCTTCGTCAAGATGTGGCGGGAGACCGCCCGCCGACTCAAGGACAACGACGTGGTGGTCGGCTACGACCTGATGTGTGAGCCCCATCCGGAGGACTTGTTCCCCGACCTGCCGCGGGAGAAGCGGGCGGAGGCGATGAAGGGCACGCCCGCCGACTGGAACCTCCTCGCCAGGCGCGCCACCGAGGCGATCAGGGAGGTGGACCCGGACACCCCCATCATCGTCAATTCGACCGGTTGGGCCTATCCCCATGCTTTCGCCTATCTGGAGTTGACCGGCGATGCGCGCACCGTCTACAGCGTACACTACTACAGCCCCCGCCCCTACACCCATCAGAAGGTGGACAAACCGATCCGCTACCCCGGCCTGGTTCCCGCGCACGTCGAGCCGGAGCAGGAGTGGTCTCTGGAGGTGATCGTGGACACCCTGCGGCCAGTGCGGGACTTCCAGACCAAGCACGGAGTGCCCATCTTCGCGGGCGAGTTCGGGTGTGCGCGCTATGCGCCCGGCGTGGAGCAGTTCTTCCGCGACCAGATAGGCACCTACGAGGACTGGGGATGGTCCTGGGCCTATTGGGACCTGCGGGGCTGGTGGGTGATGGACATCGAGATGTCCGCGGACCCCGCCGA
>JALGTT010000343.1 GCA_029821235.1 Candidatus Hebobacteria bacterium
GACCTCTCGACCGAGAACCCGACCTCGTGGAGTTGGGACTTCGGGGACGGCGCGGTGTCCACGGAGCAGAATCCCTCCCACGAGTACACCCTGATGGGGGTATTCGACGTGAGCCTGACGGCCGAGAACGCCGGCGGCGCGGACACGGAGACGAAGCCGGAGTACATCGCCGCCACCTTTCCCGATGTGCCGCTGGATCACTGGGCATATGGCTCGGTGCGGGCCTGCTACAACACGGGCATGGTGGCCGGCTACCCGGAGGGTGTGTACCACCCGGACTGGTCCGTCTCCCGCGACCAGATGGCGGTGTTCGTATCCCGGGCGTTGGCGGGCGGGGATGAGAACATCCCGACCGGCCCTGCGGTGGCCACGTTCTCCGATGTGCCGACCGATCACTGGGCCTTCAAGTGGGTGGAGTACGCCCATGCCAACGGCATTGTGGGCGGATACGATGACGGCACCTACCGCCCTACGGTGGAGGTGGACCGAGGGCAGATGGCGGTGTTCATCGCCCGCGCCATTGCGACGCCGTCGGACGGGGCGGACCTGGAGTCCTATACCCCACCCTCCACGCCCACCTTCCCGGACGTGCCGGCCGACTTCTGGGCCTACAAGTACGTGGAGTATATCGTCGGCCGGGGTGTGGTGAACGGCTACGATGACGGCACCTACCGGCCGGATGTGGTGGTGACGCGCGACCAAATGGCCGTGTACATCCAGCGGGCATTCGACTTGCCGGTGTGACAAGCGAGTTGCACCGGTAACGGATAGCATCCTCTCCGCCGGGCGGCCGTGGAGCATGCCTCGCGTTCGGGCAGGCACACAAGATCACGGGAGTGACGCCGGGGTGCGTCTCTCACTTTCTACCGTTGCGACGCGCGGATTTCCGGTACCGGCCAGGAGTACAGCCATAGTGCCTGGCGAAGATGCGGCAGAGGTGGCTTACATCCACGAATCCTGCCTCCGCCGCGATCGCCGCCACTGAGCGATTGGTGTGGAGCAATTCGTGAGCGACCAGGCCGAGGCGCCCGCGGAGACAGAAGGCACCGAAGCTGACTCCCATGGTTTGGCGAAACAACTGCTGGAAGCGCGAGGGGCTGACGGCACAGGCGGCGGCCGCCTCTGCGATGGTGACGCGGCGCGTTGCCGCCTCGTAGGCCAACTTGAGAGCAGGGACGATCTGTTTGAGGTTGGCGGCGGCGCGGTCCGTGTGGGCCGCGGCTTCCTCGGAGGGAGGGGGGCCGGGCAGACGAGCCAACTCGACCAGGATGCGCAGTAGATCCAGGCGGACCTTGGTGTGCCAGAATGGAGGTTTGTCCTGCATCTCCCGGTGAAGTTCCCGCGCAATGTGCAGACACTGCCGCCTGAGAGCGGGTCGGGTGACTCCCGGACGCCGGGATGGGGGGCGAGTGAACAGATCGAGAAGGGGGGGGTCGTCGGCGGTCAGATCGCCCAGCAACTCCGGGAGAAAGATGAAGGCCAGGTTGGTGGTGCCGGGGATGTTCACCCGCCAGGCATGAGGCTCCCAGGCGTTGCAGAGCCATACCGAGCCCGGGCGGCAGACGAGACTCGCGGCTCTGGGTCTCTGCCCCAGGGGCGCCCCCGCGCCGGGAAAGAACATCTCGATCTCGCCCTTCAACACGATTCCGACCTCCAGGCCTGCATGTACATGCCCCTTCAGGGTGCCGATGTAGGGGTGATCGGAGGTGAAGGAAAAGGCGAGCGCGTCGGAATGGCTGTGGATGCCGCGTCCCCCGCGGAACGCACCCAGTTGTCTTTCTATCTCCCCCTCCACAAGGATGCGCACCGATAGTCTCGGACGCAACTTCCACCTCCAGGCACACTGGCAGCACGGCCGGACCGGCGCGACCCTGAACCGCGAGCCGGCCCGGGTCTCCGGATGCCACGCTCTGAAACGCGATGATTTTACCGAAACGCAGTATAGTTGTACAGTGACTCACACCGCGGGAAGAGCCTAGAATGCTGGTACTGAAAGATTCTGGGCCGCGCAGCGGATGCAGGCCAAGAGCAAAGGAGGTGATGACACCGGCAGGTCTGGGCGACTGCAGGCCGGCGCGGGCATCCGTTCGCGCCGGGGTTCGTCCCTAGCGAACAGAATCTCTGAATGGGGGGTATGGCAGTGCAGATATCGGTCG
>JALGTT010000344.1 GCA_029821235.1 Candidatus Hebobacteria bacterium
TTTGGCACGTTTACCCAGACACGGATCCGGCTGAAGCTGGAGAACACGACGCGAGAGCTCCAGATCCGCAGCCTGGACCCCGGGGCGTGGGTGAAGCCACGGCCGATCGAGGAGATATTCAGCCCCAACTTGGATCCCGATCCTGCCAAGGGCATGTGGGTGGCGTGGAATCAGAAGTGCATGCCAGTCATACGGGACTCCTCCGGCGACGTGTTTCTACAGGTGAACGCGGCGCAGGGGGTGCGGAAGTGGACGGTCAGCGACTGCCTTTCCATGCCGGGCGTCGCTTCCATGTACGAGTGGTACGACTACAAACCGGAGAGCGAGTTCCCACCCGAGACGCGACCGGCTGTGGGCTGTCGGCTGGACGAGGTGAAGGACTTTGTGCTGGACTGGCCGGGCGATGCGGGGCGGCATCCGCTCCTGTTCATAAGCCGCTCGGAGCTGGAGGCGCGATGGAAACGCAAGGATGCGGACCCCGCGCTCGTGGAGAAGCTGCTGAACATGGGCCGCGCGCCGTCCCCGAAAGCGATCCCCTATTCGCCCAACACGAGTTATCAATGCGCCCTGGGTGCCTACCTGTTGAGCGGTGGTTCGCTGGAAGTCGCGGAGAAGACCCAGTTGCTGGCGCGACTGCGCCAGGCCCTGCGGTATGAGCTGTGGGGGATGCAGTTTGGTTGTGCCGGTGCTCCGGCCCCCATCCTCTACGACGCGGTGATTGACAGTCCGGTGGTCCCGGAGGCCGAACGGCCGGTGCTGCGCGCCCGGATGGCTTACTACGCGTATCGGTTGGCCGATCCGGCGGTATGGTCGGCCGAGCGCGGCTACGCTTCCGGCAACCAGAACATGACGGTGACCTGGGAGATCTCGCGGGGCCTGACGGCCTGCGCGATCCCGGAGCATCCCATGGCCAGAACGTGGTATCGGAAGGCACAGCGCATCATGGATTACTTTCTGAGCCACATGGTGGGGCCGGCCGGCGAGTGGCCGGAAGCGATGAGCCACCATGGGCGGCAGAGCATAGACATGCTGCTGGCCTTTGCGATCGCCTCCACCAACAGCGGTCTGCACGACTACGTGAACGATCCGCGCGTGAAACGCATGATCATGTACTGGGCGAAACTCCAAATGCCGCGCGATCCGCGTCCGCGGGGCCACCACGCTTTCGCCGCGCCCAATCGCCGGGTCTTTCCCGCTATGGGGCGCGACAGTCTCAGCGTGCCGGGCGGCACCTGCGGCGCGATGGCCCGCATGACGCGCAACACCGATCCTGCCTATTCGGCCCAATTGCAGTGGGCATGGCTGGAAGAGGGGGCGAGCAGTCGCTTGCAGCACCTCGGCGGCTTCTCCTATATCTCCTGCGACCCGAAGCTGCCCTCCAGGAAGCCCTCATGGCCCTCCGAGGTGTTCCCGTATGCCGGGGCGGTGTTACGCCACGGGCTGGGCACGCCGGACGAACACCAGGTGATTCTGTATTGCGGCGACCATTTTGCCGCGTTCTACCCCGGCCACACGGGCTCGTTTCCCTCGATCTTCGCCTATGGCACGCCGGTGGCCGGGTCGTTTCCGGGCGGCTATGAGTACCAGGAGGGGTTCCTGACCTGTCAGGTGGATCTGGCCCGGGGGCTGGGAACCGTGGCCCAACGAAAGGCGATTGGTGGATACCACGGTTGTCCCACGTGGACGAATATGTGGAGCTGGCCGAAGGGACAAACGGCACGCTTTGGCGAGCGCGAGGGCCGGGCCAATGTCAGTGCGTTCTCCACGCTGTCTCGGCAGGATTACGCGGCCGTGGATGTGGCGAAGCACTATCCTCGCCGCCTGGACCTGGATGTGAGGACCAACCTGCCGGAATGGCCGCCGGTGCCCGCGCGGGGCAAGCCGCCGGTGGACTGGAGGCGCCAGGTGCTCTTTCTCAGGGACGACGATCCGTCCAAGACAGCCTACCTGTTGATCCGGGATAGCATCAAGGGCGGGCAACCGACCATGTGGCAGATGTGGACGGTCTCGGAGACGGTGGATACGCCGGAGAAGGTCAAGGACGTCGCGGCCGTGCTGGCCAACAAGCCGGGGCATAAGATCCTACCCGCGCGCGAGCTGAAGGGCGACCGCTTCACCGCCATCGGGCAGCTCGGGGTGGACGTGGAGTATTATA
>JALGTT010000345.1 GCA_029821235.1 Candidatus Hebobacteria bacterium
GGGAAGGAAACGCTGCCGCTTCGTCCAAGAAGATTGCATTGCATCCCCGTTGTGCTTCGACCCTGAGTTTCCCGTGGAGGTAATCGTGCCTGTCTTCGAGATGTCGTTGGAGGAGTTGAAGAGGTATCAGGGGACCAATCCCCGTCCGGACGATTTCGATGAGTACTGGGAGGCCGCGCTGGCCGAGATGAAGGCGGTGGACCCGCAGGTGGAACTGGTCCCGCATTCCCTTGCCGCGCCTTTTGCCGAATGCTTCGATCTCTATTTCACCGGCGTGGGCGGCGCGCGTGTCCATGCCAAGTATCTGCGCCCGCGCCAGACCGCGGAGCCGCACCCGGCGGTGCTGATGTTCCACGGGTACTCCGGCAACAGCGGCGACTGGGCGGAGAAGTTGAACTATGTGGCGATGGGGTTCTCGGTGGCCGCGCTGGACTGCCGCGGGCAGGGGGGGCTCTCTGAGGACACCGGTGGGGTGAAGGGGAACACCCTGCGGGGACACATCATCCGCGGGCTGGACGACTCGCCGGAGAAACTGCTGTTCCGCCAGATATTCCTCGACACGGCCGAACTCGCGGGGATCGTGATGGCGATGCCGGAGGTGGACGAAAGCCGCGTGGGGTGCACGGGCGGCTCCCAGGGCGGCGGGCTGACCCTCGCCTGCGCGGCGCTGGAGCCCCGCATCAAGCGGGCCGCGCCCCTGGTGCCGTTTCTCTGTGACTACCAACGAGTGTGGGACATGGACCTGGATGTGGCGGCCTATGATGAACTTCGCCAGTACTTCCGCCTCTTCGATCCGACCCATGAGAAGGAACGGGACATCTTCACCCGGTTGGGCTATATTGACTGCCAGCATCTCGCGCCCCGCATCCGGGCGGAGGTGTTGTGGGGGATCGGGTTGATGGACCAGGTGTGCCCGCCCTCCACTCAGTTCGCGGCCTACAACAAGATCACATCTCCGAAGGACATGGTCATCTACCCGGATTATGCCCACGAGGGCCTGCCCGGAATGGGCGACAGGATTTTCGAGTTCATGGCGGGGTTGTAGCTGGATCGCCTGTCAGTATGGCGACGCGCTTCGCAAGCGTCGCCGTATGCGTTCCTTCGCTTCGCTCAGGACAGGCCTCGCGTTATTGCGGCCGAGCGCCTGTGGCACTCGGGCTCGGAATGACAGAGGGGAGGGGGCGAGGATATGCCGGCCGAGGGGCCTGCGTTACAAGTGGGGTAGTGCTGTAGGGCGGGCATACCTTTGCCCACCCCGCAAGCGGAGCTTGCGGAGGGTGGTTTGGTTGTGTGAAGTGGTCTGGCGGGGTTTGGTAACCCCGCCCTACAGCAGTACGGCCGGCGGGCAAGATGGTGCAACGGAGGACCGGGGACATGTCCGACGAGATGCGCTGGTCGCCATATGAAGAGGAGCCGCCCTGGGAGTGGCTGGTGCGCATCGCGCGCCAGGCGTGGCAGCGGATCAGGCCGCGCCCGCCGAAGTTGACCGGGGCCGATCTCGTTCCCGAGGGGGCGGACCCGATCTGCCCGCGGTGCATCCTCCCCCATCACCCGCTGGCTTCCACGTGCCCACACTGCGGGGAGATCGTCAACCGCTGGGCGCCGTGGATGCCGTATGTGTGGATTCTGGTGTGGGGGCGGGCGATGTGGCGCATCCTGGAAACGCGGCGCCTGTCCCTGCTCATCTGCGTGGGGCTGGTGGCAAGCGGTGTCGGGTATGTAGTGACCGCGGCGGGGCTCTCGGGCGGTATCGCCCCCGCCGGGGCGGACATGGGCCGCCTCGCGGCATGGCTCACGCGCCCCATGGCCTGCCTGGGTCCCTTCGTGCCTGCATACCTGGCGGCCGGTTTTCGCCTGGTGGAGGTCGCGGTGCAGAGATGGCGGTCATGGAACCTGGCGGACGATCCCGGGGACCATGACTCGCAGCCCGAGGGGTCGCAGTTGCCATGAACCACGTGAACTGGTTGATCGCTTTCCCGCATTCGCTGACCACTGACCGCTATGCCCGCGAGCGGCCCGCCAATCAGCCCGTCTGGGCGTTCATCACTATGGGGGTGATAATTGCGCTCGCCCTGCTCGCGCGCGGCGTCTACGAGCTCTGGAGGATTTTGCGGTAGACGGCCGGCCCTGCAAAACGGCTGGCGGGAACACAACCCCAACAGTGGTTCATTCCGCGGCTCTCAGTGCGCAACTGGGGTGGAGGCCGGCATCTATACTGGCGGGCATGGGTATGCCCGCCCTACAGCAGGGGCGCGGTCGAAGAAAGATCGCCCCGAGAAGGGGGCTCCCACACAACACAGCCCCAACAGTGGTTCATTCCGCGGCTCTCAATACGCAACTGGGGCGGAGGCCGGCACCTCTACTGGCGGGCATGGGTATGCCCGCCCTACAGCAGGGGCGCGGTGGAAGAAAGATCGCCCCGAGAAGGGGGCTCCCACACAACACAGCCCCAACAGTGGTTCATTCTGTGGCTCTCAATACGCAACTGGGGCGGA
>JALGTT010000346.1 GCA_029821235.1 Candidatus Hebobacteria bacterium
TGCCCGAAGGCCCCGCGGGGCCTTCGGGCAGAACATAGCAACTGCGCGGGCGCCGGTCAAGTGTAGCGGCGAATGCTCATCAACACTTTGCCGACGATCTGCGCCTCGTTCACCACGATGGGCTCCATCTCGGAGTTCGCGGGCTCCAGATAGATCTTTCCCCGGCGGGGCCGGTAGTACTTGACGGTGGCCTCATCCTCGATCAGCGCAACCACAATGTCGCCGGTCTCCGCGTACGGCTGCTGGCGAACCACCACATAATCGCCGTCGAAGATGCCCGCCTCGATCATGGAATCCCCCTGCACCCGCAGCATGAAACAGGTGTCGTCCTTGACCACATCCCGGGGGAGGGGGAAGATTTCCTCTATGTTCTCGGCGGCCAGGATGGGCGCGCCGGCGGCCACCGCCCCCACCACCGGCACCGGCACCATGGGAACCGGCACCATGGTCGGATCCTCCGCGCGGATGATCTCCATGGAGCGGGCCTTGGTGCGGTCCCGCCTGAGGAACCCCTTCCTCTCCAACGCCTCCAGGTGGCGCTGAACGGTGCAACTGGAGCGCAAGCCCAGCCGCTCCCCGATCTCCCTCACCGTGGGGGGAACTCCCTTTTCCTTCACGATCTCGTGGATCGTCTCCAGTACCTGCCTCTGCCGCTTGGTGATCCCGCGCATTCTCTTCTCTCCCTCTGGTCGGGCTGGTAGTACATACTACCACATCCTCGGCCATTTCGCAAACAGCCGTTTGAAAATTCGCGCGATTTCTGCTAGTAGCAAACTAATGTGTGGTATCATTCACTGTATGCAAACTTCCGTTCTATGGAGGCCTGAGATGAACAGACGCGGCTTGCGGTGGTGGGGAACGCTGGTGATTGCCGCGGCCGCGGTGTGGACGGCGGCAGCGGCGAGACCGGAGGTTCCGGCCTCACCCCCACCTCCTCCCCTGGTGGTGGAGGTGGCCTACGGAGACTCCTTGTGGACCCTGGCTCGCGAGTACGGGGACCCCGACCGCGATGTGCGGGACGTGGTCGCCGCGATGATGGCGGAGAACGACGTCACCCCGGAGAGGCTGATGCCCGGGCAGAGGCTGGTGATTCCCGCCCCCTATGCGGCGCGGTCCGCTGAACACTGATCCAGTCGAGTCCGACGAATCACATGGGGACAGTTACTCCGCTTGTGGTATTCTTGGGTGAGCGGCGCACGCCGAAAGGCGCCGACGCGGCAATACGAGTGTCACAAGAGGAGGTCAATGTGAGGCGGTTGACAGTAGCAGCAGTAATTGCTCTGGCACTCATCTGGACTTCGGTCGGCTGGGCGGCATCATCGCTGCTCGGCCCCACGGGGCTGCTGGAGATTCCCACCGCGGATGTGCTGGGAATGACTCAGTTCACGGTGGGGATCACCCAGGTGTGGGCGGACGCGCACGAGGACGAGACGGTCGCCTACGCCAACGTGGGAATCCTGCCCAAGCTGGAGGTGGGCTTCACCCACGAGGACATGCAGGACGCGGACACGGAGACGATCCTGAACGCCAAGGTGCGAATCTTCGGCCCGGTGCCGGGTGAGATCACCCTGGCGGGAGGGGTCGTGGACCTGACCGACCAGATCGATCGGTCCCTGTATCTGGTCGCCACCCACACCCTCGGCGCGGGTCTGGTTACCGAATTCGGGCAAGTGACTGCTCCTCAACTGCATGTGGGGCTGGGTGGAGGCCGCTACGACGGTCTCTTCGCCGGCCTGTCAACAGTGGTCAAGCGCAAAGTCACGCTGATGGCCGAGTACGACGGCGATGACTTCAACCTCGGTGCGCGGATGCCGGTCGGCCCCCACTTGGATGCCACCGCGGCCGCGCTCAACGGCATGGACGATCTCGCCCTCGGGTTGCAGTTCTCCAGCCCCTGGTAGTGCGAGCGCGCAGGCAGTGAACGCAGGGCCCGCAGCGAGAGCCGCGGGCCCTTTCGCGCCTCACCCCCATGGGGATTGACCACGGGAGGCCTCGCGGCGTACCATGCTCCCGTGGCCCAGCGCGCCGTCGTGATCGGGAGAAAGAGCATGGCTCCGCATGAACTCAAGCTCAACGCCCGCATGTTGGGCGAGTTGTGTCTCGAGGATTTCTGTCCACGCTGCCATTGGATCAAGCTGCACTGCGA
>JALGTT010000347.1 GCA_029821235.1 Candidatus Hebobacteria bacterium
CACGTCCCGGGTGAACGTTATCTCCAGCACGATCGCCCCGAACTTGCAGGATGACGCGCAGGCCCCGCATTGGGTGCACTGATCGTTGAACTGGGCCTTGCCCTCCACGATGTCTATCGCGCCGTAGGGGCAGGCCCGCAGGCAGAGTTTGCATCCGGTGCATTTCTCGGTTATCAGACGAACGGCCATTTACTGTCTCCGTGAACCCCTCACACCCTACCGCCTATCGCTTCAGCCGACTAACGACCGGCGGGCATAGGTATGCCCGCCCTACAGCACGGCGGCGCAGGTCGGGGACCTGCGCCGCGGCGCTACCCTGCGGCGATGTTCATCTCCTTGATGATGCCGGCGAGTCGCTCCACCACCTGGTCGGGCTCGCCCTCCAGCATCTGGCCGCCGGACCGCTTCTCGGGAGGCCACACCTTGAGCACCTGGGTGGGGGAGCCGTCGAAGCCGACCTGGGTGGGGTCGGCCTCCAGGTCGGCCGCCGTCCACTTGATGATCTCCGCCCTCTTCGCCTTCAACACGTTTCTCATGCCGGGGAACCGGGGCTCGTTGATCTGCTTCACGACGGTGACCACCGCGGGCAGTTTCACCTCGATCACCTCGAACAGGTCGTCGAGCACCCGCCGGGCGCGCAGTTTGCCGTCGGCCACCTCCAGTTCGATGGCGAAGGTCACCTGGGGGAAGCCCAGGCGCTCGGCCATGCCCGGCCCGACCTGTCCCGTGTCCCCATCGATCGCCTGCTTTCCACAAAGCACCAGGTCAACGTCGCCGATCTTCTTCACCGCGGCCGCCAGCGCGTAGGAGGTGGCGAGGGTGTCGCTGCCGCGGAACGCGGCGTCGGTGAGCAGGATCGCCTCATCCGCCCCCATCGCCAGCGCATGTCGCAGCGCCTCCTCCGCCTGGGGCGGCCCCATGGAGATCGCGGTCACCTTGCCCCCGTGGGCCTCCCTCAGCTGCAAGGCGGCCTCGATGGCGTTCTCGTCGAAGGGGTTGACGATTCCCTTGATGCCCTCGCGAATCAGCGCGTTGGTCTCGGGATCCACCCTCACCTCGGTGGTCTCCGGGACCTGCTTGATGCACACTACTATGTTCATGGCTGCTACGCTCCGCCTCCGACCTGGGGCTGCTCGTTCTTTGCCCGAACGCCTGCCGCTTATCCCCCGAGTTCCCGGATGACGTGGTTGGCGATCACCATGCGCTGCACCTCGGAGGTGCCCTCCACGATCTCGAACAGCTTCGCCTCCCGCATGTACCGCTCCACCGGGAAGTCCTTGGTGTATCCGTAGCCGCCGAAGATCTGCACCGCCTTGGTGGTCACCCGCATCGCCACCTCGGAGGCATACAGTTTGGCCATGGCGGCCTCTTTCTCGAATGGCTTGTTCTGGTCCTTGAGCCAGGCCGCCCTCCAGGTGAGCAGTCTGGCGGCGTCCAGCTCAGTGGCCATGTCCGCCAGCATGAACTGGATCGCCTGGAAGGAGGAGATGGGCGGGCACGGCCGCCTCCAGGGCCGCTCGCGCCACCCCCACCGCGCCGATCGCCATCCCGATTCTCCCCACGCCCAGGGTGCGCATCGCCACCAGGAATCCAGCCCCCTCGCGGCCCAGCAGGTTCTCCTTGGGCACCCGGCAGTCGGTGAAGATGAGTTCCCGGTTGGGCAGGGAGGGGTAGGCCATCTTCTTCTCGTTCTTGCCGAACTCGAAGCCGGGCATGCCCTTCTCCACGATGAACGCGCTCAGCCCTCTCGCCCCCCGCTCCGGTTTCGTGCTGGCGATGATGACGTAGGTCTGGGCTTCCCCTCCATTGGTGATGAAGATCTTGGTCCCGTTCAGGATATAATGGTCCCCATCTTTCTCCGCCTTGGTCGCCACCGCCCCCGCGTCCGACCCCGCGCCCGGCTCGGTGAGCCCGAAGGCGCCGATGTGCTCGCCCTTGGCGAGGGGGACGAGGTACTTCTGCTTCTGCTCCTCGGTGCCGAAGGCCATGATGGGAAACACCGCCAGCAGGTGGGCTCCGAACACCGCGCCGGTGGTGGTGCAGGCCCGGGACAGTTCCTCCCCGACCATCGCCCAGGTGAGGAAATCGAACCCCAGCCCGCCGTACTCCTCGGGCACCGGAACGCCCATCAGGTCGAGTTGGCCAAGTTTGGCCACGTTCTCCGCCGGCCACTCGCCGGCCTCATCGGTCTGCTGCGCCTTGGGGGCCAGGTCTCCGTCGCAGAACTCCTTGACATGCTCGAGTATTGCCGCCTGGTCTTCAGTGAGTGTGAAATCCATGCTTTGTCTCCTGGATGGCACGGGGCGGGCATGTGACCGCTATGCCCTTCGGCCTCGCCTCGCCGAGATGTTATCGGAAACGCGGGGTGACGTCAACGCGGGCTTTGCTTGGAGTTTCCGTCGCGGCCGCGGCCTAGAACACCATCCGCGTCGCCTCCAGGATATCGGCTCCGCGATAGGCGATGGTGCGCGCGTCCAGACGCTCCCGGCCGGGCATGATGGTCACTCCGTCGGCCTGCCCGGTGAGGTTGTACTCAACGCGAATCTCGACCGGGGTGTCGAGGCGGTAGGGCGGGATGGTCTTCGCCTTCGCCACTGCCTGCTCCGCGCGCTCGCGGATCATCGCCTGCACCTTCTCCGCGGGCTCGAGGATCGCAGAGTAGCGGGACAGTGCGCGCTTGGTCTCCACCGTCTCGATGCCCGGTACCAGGGAGGCCGCCTCCTCGCACGCCTTCGCGCATCCGCTCATCAGCACACACGGCACCCCATAGTGCCCGGCGATGCACGCCCACAGTCCGATCTCGCCCATTCGCTTGCCGTTGACCCACAGGTTGTGCCAGGCCACGCTGGACATGGTGTGGTCCCGCACTGCGCCTTGCGTCCCCGCCATCGCGTGGCACCCGATGAAGAAAGTGGCGTCGAAGCCCTCCGACAGCCCCGGCAGCCAGTTCGGACGCGTGTGGCCCATCACGTAGCGCGCCCCGGGGTGCAGTTCCTCGAACACGAAGTTGGAGCCGCTGGCGTGTCCGTCGTCCACCAGCACCTCGGTGGCGCCCCCGGCCAGCGCGCCCTCTACCGCCGCGTTCACCTCCTGGGTGAGCAGACGGCGGGCCCGCTGGTACTCCGCGTCGCCGCTGCTCCCGACGCCCACCTGGCTGTCCAGCAGTACGCCCGCGACCCCCTCCAAATCGGTGGTGATATACACCCGCATCTCAACCTCCCTGTGCGCTCTTTGGCGCCGGCCCCCCGGTCGGGGCGCCGGCTCCGCCTCGAGTCTCCTCGTCTGGTCCTTGTTCCGCGCGGCCGGGCCGCCTCCTGTCTGCGCGCGGCAAGGAGAGGGCCGAGCAGACTCGGCAACGGGGTGAGGGATGTGTGAGAGAGGGAGAAGTGGTGCCCAGGACTGGATTTGAACCAGCATGGCCTTGCGGCCACTGGCCCCTCAAGCCAGCGCGTCTACCAATTCCGCCACCTGGGCAGGCCGAATTCTCAGGTCCCGTTGGTCCTCCAGCCCGGCGATCGAGGTCGAACTCTTGCCGCCGATCGTGCCCCAGCCGAACCCGGAGCCTTGCTCGCTCTTGGTGGTGGTGACGGCCGTGAGCACGATCAGCCCGAGAGCCGTCACAATCTGCAAAGCCACGAAAATGTACAGTCCCATGGAATGCCTTTCCTCCGCCCGCAGCCGCGCGCGAGCGCGGCATAATTCTACCATATCGAAGCCCCGCGGGCAATATGGGCAGCGGACGCCCGACGGCGCCGAGGCAGACCTCAGCCCGGCCTCCGGCCCCTGGCGAGGAAGAACTCCGGCTCGTCAACGACCTCTATCTCGCACAGTCCGGCCGTCTCCAGCAGGACGGTCATCTGCTCCGGCGGCGGCACGCGATCACCGGCCACCGCCCCGCCCACCTCTCGGTGCAGCGCGTTCACCGCCGCTCGGCCGATGGGATGCGAGATCACCAGCACCCCGCCGTTTCCCAGCACCCGCACCATCTCCCGCAGGCTTCCCGCCTTGTCCTCGAAATGGGGAAAGGCGGCATTGCAGATCACCCGGTCGAAGGTTGCGTCCGAGAAGGGAAGGTGATGGACATCGGCGACCTGGAGGACCACCTGGGAGGCAAATCGCTTCTCCTCGGCCTTGCGCAGCATCCGCGGGGAAATGTCCACCCCCGTGATCGTCCCCCCGGGCCCCACTGCTCGCAGAAGGTGGGGCACCAACACTCCCGTTCCAGTCCCCACGTCGAGCACGCGGTGCCCGGGCCGCACCTCGGCCAACTCCACCACCCGCGCCAGCCGCCGGTCCTCGTCCGCACGGCGCCCCTCATCCCACCGCTCGGCGTGTCTGTCAAAGAACGATCGCTTGTCCATTCTCTCCCGTCACTTCCCCGATCAGACCGTACTGCTTCAGCATCCCATCATCCTGGAGCGCGCGCGACATGGCGAGATCGCACACCAACTCTCCCCGATGCAGCACCAGCGCGCGCCGGCACACCGCTTCCGCGAACGCTAGGTCGTGGGTGGCGATGATCTGGGCGCAGTCGAGCCG
>JALGTT010000348.1 GCA_029821235.1 Candidatus Hebobacteria bacterium
CCGGTCCCGATAGTGCATGCGCTTCTCCACCTCCAGGTCCACTCCCCCCATGGCGTCAACCAACTGGACCAACTGGGGCACGTTCACCTCGACATAGTAGTCTATGGGGAGCCCCAGGAGCACCTCGACGGTCTCGATGGTGAGGGGCAGGCCACCGTAGGCATGGGCGGAGTTGATGCGACGCACGCCGATCCCCGGAATCAGCACACGGCTGTCCCTGGGGATGGAGACCGCGGCGATCTCCCCCAGCGCCGGGCTCACCACCCCCACGATCAAGGTGTCGGCGAGTCCCTTGCCCCCCGCATTGTCCACCCCCACCACGAGAATCGTCACCCGGGGTCTGCCGCCGAAGGCCGGCGAGAGGAACTGTTGAAACCACCGCTCGCCCGGGGCGCCCCCCCCGGAAGCGACGCCCAACGCCGCGCCGCAGAGAAAGACACAGATGCCCGCCGCCGCCCAGATCAGCCACCACCACTCCCAGCGCCGGCCCGGCCGGGAGGAACGCTGTCTCTGGGTCAACGTGGAGGGCATACTCTGTTTCCTGCCGTAGGCTCAGGCCGCGGCAAGCGGACGAGAGCCGAGAATCTCATGTCTGCGTCCAGGAATGTCAATGACGCATGGGGCGGGGTTTGGCCGGGCCCACAGTGAGCCTTCGCCCCCCCAACTCCACGCCGTTCATCTGCTGGATGGCCTCTTCGAGTTCTACGCCCTCGACCTCCACGAATCCGAAGCCTCGCGACCTGCCGCTGTTGCGGTCGGTGATGATGCGAACCGCCAGCACCGGACCCAAGTTGCTGAACACTCCCGCCACATCGTCCTCTGTCGCACTCCAGGGCAGGTTTCCGACATACAAGGTAACTGCCATCGTTGTCATACCCCCTAGCCCGTTGCTCGGGTGCGTCCTTCTCACAGGCTACGCATGAATCCCTGTAGGCATTCGTGCGCGTCATCAGCCGGGCAACGAAGGGGCCGGCACTCAACTGACATACAACTCGTGAGTGGTGATGTAGCGCACTACCGGAGTCGGCGCGAGATATCGGAGGGATTCACCTCTCTCCACTCTCGCGCGTACTTCTGTGGAGGAGATGTCAACGCCTACCGCGTCGAGCAGGTGCACCCGCGCCCCGGGCAGCGAATCCGTCACCGACTGCAGAGGCCGCAGGTCATACCCGGGCCGGGTCACCGCAATGAAGTCGCAACTCTCTGCGAGTTCCTCGGGCGCGCGCCAGGTCAGGATTTCGGCGATGGCGTCCGCCCCTGTGATGAAGTATAGTTCAACCCCTCCTCCCAACTCCTCGCGCAGTGCGCGCACCGTATCCACCGCATAGGAGGGACCGGGCCGATCCATCTCCATGCGGGAGGTGTCGAAGTCCGGGTGCGAGCCGATGGCCAGTCTCACCATGTTGTAGCGATGCTCCGCCGGTGTCACCGGATAGGACTTCTTGTGGGGTGGTTGTCCGTTGGGCACGAAGATTACCCGCTCCAGGCCGAAGCGAACGCGCGCCTGCTCGGCCGCCGAGAGGTGCCCGAAATGAATCGGGTCGAAGGTGCCCCCCATTATGCCCACTCTGCTCACCGTCGCTCCTCGTGTTTGCGCATCTGCCAGGTCACTCAGGTGCGCACCTGCCCTTGTCCCGCGATCACCCATTTCGAGCTCGTCATCTCGCGCAGGCCCATCGGCCCCCGCGCATGCAACTTCTGGGTGCTGATCCCCATCTCCGCACCCATCCCGAATTGCCCGCCGTCGGTGAACCTGGTGGAGGCGTTCACGTACACCGCCGCGGCATCCACCTCCTGCACGAAGCGCCGGGCGCTCTCCAGGTCGTTGGTGATAATCGCCTCCGAGTGTTTCGTTCCATAGCGGTTGATGTGGGCGATCGCCTCTCCCACATCATTTACCACCCGGATGGCCAGGATTAGGTCCAGGAACTCCGTCTCCCAGTCCGCCTCGCAGGCCTCCGAGGCCGAGGGGAGCAACTTCCGGGATTCCTCGCACGCGCGCATCTCCACCCCCAACTCGCTCAGGCGGGAGCCCAGCCGCGGCAGGAACTCCGCCGCCACCTCCCGGTGCACCAGCAGGGTTTCCGCCGCGTTGCACACGCCCGGCCGCTGGCACTTGGCGTTGACCACGATCTCCTCCGCTCGATCACCGGCACGGTCGCCTCGCGCTTGACGCGCCGGATGAGATCTCCGCCTCCCCGGGGGATGAGCACATCGAGGTACTCGTCCGCCCGCATCAGTTCGGCCGCGGCCGCGCGGTCGGTGGTCTCGATGATCTCGATCGCGCCCTCCGGCAGGCCCTCCGGGAGGGCCGCGTCGTTGAGCACCTTCACGATGGCGAGGTTGGAGTTGAGAGCATCAGAGCCGCCCCGCAACACTACCGCGTTCCCGGACTTCAGGCAGAGCCCGGCCGCGTCCGCGGTGACGTTGGGCCTGGACTCGTAGATGATCCCCACCACGCCCAGCGGCACCCGCACCCGGGTGATCTCCAGGCCGTTGGGCAGGCGCCGGCCTTCCACCACCTCGCCCACCGGATCGGGGAGGGCGGCGATGTCCCGCAGGCCCTCGGCCATGCCCCGAATGCGCTTCTCGTCGAGCAGCAGGCGGTCGATGGGGGCGCGGGTCCCGCCGCGTTCCCGCGCCATCTCCACGTCCCGCGCGTTGGCCTCCAGAATCGCCCCGGAATTCGCCTCCAGGGCGTCAGCCATCAGTTCCAGCAGATGATCCTTCTCCGCCCGCGTAAGCAGCGCCAGCCGCGCCGCGGCCGCCCTCGCCCTCTTTGCCTTCTCGGTCGCCTCGGTTGCCCTCAGACCTGCCATGCCAGCCTCAGTCCCTGAATTCCAGTTCCACATCCCCGATTTTCACCCGGTCCCCGTCTTTCGCCCCCAACTCGCGCAACTTCCGTATC
>JALGTT010000349.1 GCA_029821235.1 Candidatus Hebobacteria bacterium
GGGGATCGAACTCCCGGTAGACCGCGTCCAGCGCGTACTCCCCCGCGTGCCCGAAGGGAGTGTGCCCCAGGTCGTGCCCCAGCGCGATCGCCTCGGTCAGGTCCTCGTTGAGGTCCAGTGCGCGGGCGATGGTGCGGGCGATCTGGGCCACCTCCAGGGTGTGGGTCAGCCGGGTGCGGTAGTGATCCGCCTCCGGCGCGATGAACACCTGTGTCTTGTGGCTCAACCGGCGAAAGGCCTTCGAGTGGATGATCCGGTCCCGGTCCCGCTGGAAAGCGGTGCGAATCGGGCAGGGCGGCTCCTCCCGCTCCCGCCCCCTGGTCTGCGCGCTCTTCGCCGCGCGCGTCGAGAGTATCTCTTCCTCCAATTGCTCTCGTCGCTCTCGAGGGGTCAACATCTCACCATCTCACCGTCTCACCGTCTCACCTGTAGCGCAGGTCCCCTGACCTGCGCCCGGCCCACAGGGCCGGCCTCCTGGCCGCTGAAGACGAATCGGGCGGGCCATTCTGCTTTCCCCGCCGCCCCGGCGCGGATTGGCATCGCCAGCCTCCGGAACAACTTCTCATTTATCTGCCAGCACATCGCCAGCCGATTCCGCCTGATCTCCTCGTCCTCGTGCATCACCAGCACTTCGTCGAAGAAGCGGTCAATGAACTCGCGGAGGCCCGCGATGAGGTCGAATATCTGCTCCGGCTGTCTCCCCCGGGCCTTTTCGACCGCCACCTTGTAGGCCTCCCACAAAGCCTTCTCCGCCGGCTCCCCCTTCTCCACCAGGAGTTTCTCGTCCACCTCCCCGCCCTCGAATCCCTTGATGATATTGATCACCCGGGTGGTGGCGACGACGGTCGCGAGAAAGTCAGGATCGCTGCGTGGCCGTTGCAGCGGTCCTGCTGGGGGAACTCCGTCCCTCTCGATGACTCTGGCAGTGGCTACCGTTACAGGAAAGCGGTCAGTGGGCCTGGCCAGCGATTCCAGAGCTCGCGCACGTTGGGCAGCATCCAAGAGATCGTCGAAGCCCACGGCCAGCGCCGCGTCCACCAAGTCGTGGCGCACCGACGAGGCCTTGTCAGTCTCCATCTGAAGGTAGGTTGCGAGGCGCTGCCTGATGATCTCCCGCACATCGTCCAGCACATCCTGATCCGACCGCGCCAGATCCACCTGCTTCCGCAATGCTCCGATGGCGGCGGTGACCAGAGACTCCAGTGAGAAGTTCAGTTGCGCCTCCACTGCGATGCGCACCACACCGGTCGCCTCCCTCCTCAGGCCGAACGGATCGGCCGACCCAGAGGGGAGGATACCTACTGCCGCGTAGGACACCAGAGTGTCTATCTTGTCGGCCACGGCCAACAGGCAACCCATGGTCGTGCGCGGCGGATCATCACCTGCCCCCTGAGGCCGCCGATGCTCCGCTATCGCGCGCGCGACCTCTTCAGGTTCGCCTGCTCTCTCTGCATAGTGTCCGCCCATGATCCCCTGCAGGCCAGTGAGTTCTCTCACCATCTGTGTCGCTAGGTCCGCTTTGCAGAGCAGTGCGGCCCTGTCCAGGGCCTGAGGGTCCACGCTTTCCCTGGGCGCTACCTGTTTGGCAGATTCTGTAGCGATGGCTCGGATACGAATCGTCTTGTCATACACTGTGCCCAACTTCTCGTGAAATACGATCCCTCGGAGATCCTCCACCCGGTCCGCGAGGGGCCGCTTCAAGTCCTGCTCGTAGAAGTAGGAGGCGTCGATCAGTTTCGACCGCAACACGCTCTCCCACCCGGCCAGCACCTTGTCCAGGTGTTCCTCGCCGCCGTCCCGCACGGCGATGAAAGCCGGTCTTAGTTTCCCTTTGCTATCCTGGAGCGGGAAGTAGCTCTGAACGTGTACCATTTCTGCCTCAAGAATCGGCCGCGGCAGATTGAGGTATCTCTGCCCAAATTTGCCAAGCGCCGCCGCCGCCCACTCGGTCAAGAACGCCGTTTGTAGCGACAAGTCGTCCTGAATCTGGGCAGCGAAGGCATCCGGATTGCCCAATAGGTAATGAATGCTGTGACGCCATGGGTTTAGGTGTTGGCCCAACAATCGGGAACCAGTCCTCTCGGCCAAAGTGGTCAGTTGATTTACCAATTCATCCCACCGCGCCTGCGGGTCCACAAGCACATAGTGGTTCTTGAGCGTGAATTCGTAATCCGCTGCACTTTGGACCTCATGCATCCCGTCGGCCAGCACCGGGTGGCCCCGGGTGAGCCGGCCGCTCTTCAGCGGCCCCAGCGAGAACTCCACCACTTCCTCGTCCACCAGGGCCAGCAGCCAGCGGATGGGCCGGCCGAACCGCAGGGAGCCGTCGCCCCAGCGCATGGTCTTGGGGAAGGGAATAGAGGCGATCAATTCCGGCAGGAGCGGACCGAGCGCCTCCGCGGCCGGGAGGGTGGGCTCCTCGATCACCGCGAACACGTATTCGCCGCCCTCCGCCTCCCCTCGCTCCAGTTGGTCCGG
>JALGTT010000350.1 GCA_029821235.1 Candidatus Hebobacteria bacterium
CCTTCCCAGCCGCCCCACACCATCAGCGCCTTCTTCATCCTCGTCTCCTTTCCGCCATTGCGGGAGAAGGTATTCGGGGCGAAGAAAGCGCGTCCTGCCCCCGCGCTGGCCGCCCGGCAGGAGCGGAATCCCCGGCTCCGAAGATGGAGGAGTCGCGGGGAGGCGGCTGACATGGCGAAGTACATCATCACGCTCAGTTTCGACGACGGTTTTCTCAAGTCCAATCTGAAGATTGCAGAGATCTACGAGCGCTTCGGTCTGCGGGCCTGCATGAACGTGCTGGCCGAGCCGGAGGCCCTGGTTGAGGAGCAGCGCATCTGGGGTACGGAGCGGGGCGACTGGGCCGTGTGGAACGAACTCCAGGCCAGGGGCCACGAGATCATGCCCCACGGCTGCCGGCATCTGGACAAGTCCGCGTTGCCGTTCGAGGAAGCGAAGCAACTTATCGAGCGGTGTCTGGCCATCTTCGCCGAGAAGATGGAGGGTTTCGACTCGCACCGGGCCGTGTTCAACTTCCCTTACAACCGCTCCACGGCGGAACTTGAGGCCTGGCTGCCCACGGTGGTGAGAGCGTACCGCACTGCGGGCGGGCCCATCAATCCGCTGCCTCGTCGAGGCATGACCTGTGTGCGCACGGCCGGCCACGGCCCCGGGGATTGCAGCGAGGACATTGACCGCTGGATCGGCCGCCTGCTCCAGCAGCCGGAGGGGTGGCTGGTCTACAACACCCATGGACTGGATGGCGAGGGGTGGGGGCCGATAACCAGCGACTTCCTGGAGCGCCTGCTCGGCCGGCTGATGGAAATGGAGGGGGTGGAGGTGATGCCCACGGCCGCGGCGCTGGCACGCGCCTGGGGGGAGGCGTAGGCCGCGCGGAAGACGCGCCCGCGCCGGCCGGGCCGCTGGTGCTCGTCCCTGTGTGACAGGGGCGCTCCGGGCTACATCTCGATCGCCTGCTGGGCCACCTCCGCGACATCGGCCGCGGGCAGGACGACTGCCACCCATTGCGGCCCGTTGGCCATGCCTCCGCCCGGGGATGCCACCAGGCGGTTGAGGAGAATACCCACGATCTTCCCGTTGGGGGTGAAGACGGGGGAGCCCTTCTCGAAGTTGTGCCCGCTGATCCCGGGCACGTACAACTTCCTCGGCTTCTGCATGATTGCGGAGATCCGGTCCAGGGCAACGTAGGCGATCCGGTTGGCGGCTTCGCTCAAGCGTCCCACCAGCACTATCTCATCCAGGACCTGGGCATCGGCCGCCTCCTTCAGGTCCACCGCGGCGAGAGGCTGTGCCAACTTCTCCTCGGGCCGGACGAAGGCGAGATCCAAGTCGCGGTCCCGCAGCACGACCTTGGCGGGAATCTCCTTGCCGTCGGGAAGGCGCATCTTGACGCCGGTGATGTCCACCTCCCACTGGTAGCCCTCCTCCTGCATGAACGCGGCGAAGATGTGGCTGGGGTCGGCCTCCGCCAGGGAGCACACGGCCAGCCCGGAGGGGTCGATTACGGTGGCGCGAATCTCCTGTGTGCTCTCCTCCTCGTTGAGCTGGCGGCCCTCACTGCTCATGCGCATCTTCACCGTCAGCCGGATGCTGACCACCGCCTGTTCCCACTTGTCCATCACCGCGCGGCCGCGGTCGGCCGCCTCGTCTGCGCAGGCCAGGCTTCCCAGAGTGACTATCAACACGGCCGTCAGCCAGGCCCGCAACGCGCTGCAAGCAAGTGTCTTCATGTCGCTTCCTTTCTCCCGGTTTCCCGCTCTCTCACCGCCCCGGCCACTTGGGCCTCATTTCCACGAACAGTTCGTGTATACCTCGCTTGACATGGAACACGACGCTCTTCGGCTTTTCCTCGGCAACGCCTTCCATGGCCTTCTCGAGCGCCTCCACATCAGGCGTGGGGCGGCCGTCCACCTCGAGGATCAGGTCGCCCACCGCGAGGTGGGCGAGGGCCGCCCAGCCTCCCTCGCTGACGGACTCCACCAGCACACCCCGTTGCTCCTCGCCGAGTTGTCGGCGGACGCGGTCTGTGAAGGCGATCTCCCGGGCGGTGAAGTCGAAGTCGTCGTCCCGGTATCGCCTCATCTCCCGGGGGGCCGGACGGGAGGTGACCAGTTCCGCCTGGATGGTTTGCTCGATCTTGTACCTGCGGATCATGGCGGGGAAGATCTCGAAGTGCTCGGCGCGGGAGGCCGGGATATCGTCTCCGTCCACGGCGACGATGATGTCTCCCACCCGCAGGCCGGCCTCGGCCGCGCTGGTGCCCGGATAGACCTGGGTGACGCGCACTCCGGTCTCGTCGGGAATGCCCAGCGCCTCCGCCATCTCTCTGGTGAGGGGCTGGGTGGCCACCGGCAGCCAGGCCTTGCGCACCTCCCG
>JALGTT010000021.1 GCA_029821235.1 Candidatus Hebobacteria bacterium
CCTGGCCAGTTTCTGCGCGTCCAATTCCAGGTGGATCTGCCGCTCCATCTCGTAGAGCGCGGCCAGCGTGTCGCGGTCCTTCTGGAGGGCCGCGTCCGTGTCCGCGAGCCCGTCCAGATCGGCGCTGGCCAGCACCACTTCACCGGTGCCGATGCTCACCTCCAGCGCGGTGTGCCCCAGTATCAGCACATCCCCGTCCTGCAGGGCCATCTCCGGCATCTCTTTGGTCAACAGCCATTGTTTCTTGCCGCGCTTGATGACGGAGCCGTTGCTGGAATTCAGGTCCTGGTACAGCCAGCGGTCCTTTTCCACCAGCACCTGGCCGTGGCGGGAGGACACGTACTCATCCTCGATCCTGAGATCGTTTCCCGGTCCCCGGCCGAGGGTGATGAGTCCCTCTTCGCAGTCAACCGATTTTCCTCTTTGCTCTCCATCGGCAATGGTAATAGCGATCATGGCCGTCCCCAGCGCGACGCGCCCTCCGCCTGGACTCCGACAGGCGCGCCTTCGGCTTGAAGTATTGAGGGGCATCGAACAGCGCGGGGCTCGTCCGTTAGGACGCCCGAAGGCCGCGGTCGGGCACCGGCCCGAGCCGCCTGCCAGAGGCCCCAGTTCAATGTGAACATTCCACAATCCGGCCTCTCATCGCCCATCCCTGTTCACCCTTCTCCGCCCCCCGCCGATATGATATACTGCTGCACGCGAGGGGCTCGCTCTCCCCGCGCGCAAGTGTGCCGCACGGCGTGGAGGAATGTCTGTGGTCTATGTGCTGGCCGGTGCAGCGTTGGTGGGGGCTTTGTGGTACCTGGTGGCCATGGCCTGGGCATCGTCCGTGTCGAAGCAGTCACTGGAACTGCGCGAGCAGGTGATCCAGACGCGCTACGGATGGCGATGCCCCCGGTGCGGCCACACGGAGGCCCCCTCGTGTCGGGTCAACAACTGCGGCGGGCCGCTGGTGTGGGTGCAGAGGGGTACGAGGATCAAGTGCGCGCGGTGTCATCGCTATTTCGTCGCTCATCCCATGCTGTTTCGCCAGACGCCGCGCCCGCGCCGCCAGCGATGTCCGCAATGCGGATGGGTGGGAGTGGTGACCGACTGGAAGGTAAGTTAGCCGAGGTCCTTCGCCAAGGTCGCCCAAGTGAAGGTCGGGCGAAATCCCAGCGATTGGTGATAGAGCCTCCACGCCGCCTTGTTCGACTCCCACACGTGTAAGTGCAGGGCTTCCGCACCGGCCTTCCGGGCGGCCTCAATGGTCAGCATCATCACCAGTTTCCCCAGCCCTCTTCCTCTCCAGGATTCGGTCACCTGGACGCTGGTGATTCCGAACATCCTGCGGCCGCGCTCCCTCTGGTACTCCTGCCAGGGCCCGAAGGCGGCCATCGCCACATTCTCGAATCCCCGGGCCAGCAGCACCGCGCACCGGTCTCCGAAGAAGGCCGAGTCCAGCGACGCCGCCCTCTCCCTCAGCCCCCACGCGCGCGCCTTTTCCATCAGGGCCGTTCGCTGCTCCGCGAGCGACGCCAGGTGGTCGGCATCGCTCAGATCGAGCTCCGGGGTCCCGTAGCGCGCCACCTCGGTAAAGCCGCGCGCCTCGGCAATCTCCAGCAGGGTGGTGCGGGAAACCGACAGCCCCGGGATCTCATAGGCCCCCGCGATGCCGTTGTAGAACGGCTGGGCGCCGAACACCCAACTCGGCCCGAGCAGCACCCGCCGCGCCCCGGCCTGGGAGAGACACGAGATGGCGGTGTCCAATAGTTGCTCCTCCGCGCGTCCGTCGCATCCGGCCGCGGCGAGAGCATAGACCTGTCCCTCTGTGGGGTCCAGCCTTCGGTCGCGGAGATGATGCCAGAGGTTGGAGCGGAACCCGAAGTGGACGAATCCCACCACCCGGCCTCCCTCCACCGCGACCAACAGGTCCGCGGGGTCGAAGGACGGCTGGTGAACGACCCTCGCCAGGAAGTCGTCCTTGGTGACGGCAATGAAGTTAGGGCCGCCCGCGAAGGTCTCGTTCCAGACCTCGGCCATGCCCCCCAGGTGGGTGGAACGGAACGGCTGTAGGTCCCAACTCACGCCCGCATACCCTCCCCAGGCGGTCCCGCGAGGCCGGCGATGCTGTTCAGACCCAGAGAGCGGTATTTCCGGTATCTCTCCGCCAACAAGGTGTCTATCGGGACAGCGCGCAGGCGCGCCAGGTTTCTCGTGATCGCCTCTTTCACGTTTCGGCCGGCTGCCGCCGGGTCCCGGTGGGCGCCCCCCAGGGGCTCCGGGATCACCTCATCCACTGCGCCCAGTTCCCGCGTCTTCTCCGCGCTCAAGCGCAATGCTTCCGCGGCCTCCGGCCCGCGCTTCGGATCCCGCCCGAAGGTCTCGAGGATGACCGCGCACGACTCCGGAGGAATGACGGAGTAGATGGCGTGCTGGAGCATCATCACGTGGTCGCCGAGGGCGATGCCGATCGCGCCTCCGCTGCCCCCCTCGCCGATGATCACCACCACGATGGGAGTCTCCAGCAGGGACATCAATTCCAGGTTCTCGGCGATGGCGTTGGCGATGCCTCTCTCCTCCGCGTCGAGCCGGGACTCCGCGGCCGGCGTGTCCACAAAACTGATTACGGGGAACCGAAGACGCTCGGCCAACTTCATCACCCGGGCCGCCTTGCGGTATCCCTCGGGGCGCGCGCTGCCGAAATTCCTGAACTGGCGTTCCTTGACATCGCGCCCCTTCTGGTGCCCGATCACGGCCACCGTCTCACCCTCCAGGGAGGCGAGACCGGCCACTATCGCGGGGTCGTCCCCGAACCGGCGATCGCCCTGCAGTTCCAGGAAGTCGTCGAAGATCGCCTTGACATAATCCAGCGTGTAGGGGCGGTCCACATGGCGCGCCAGCAGCACGTTGTCCCACGCGGTGAGCATGGAGAACACCTCCCTGGTGAGCCGGTCCTGCTGGCGGCGAAGGTCCGCGATCTGCTCCCGCAGCCGCGCCTTTCTCTCGTCGCTCAGCCCCGAGGCCTGCGAGAGCCGATCGAGTTTCTGTATGTCCTCGTCCAACGCGCGCAATTGTTTCTCAAAGGCGGGCCACCGGCTGTTCATGTCGCGGTATCCCCTCCCGGCTCGACCGTGGATTGCGCGGCCTTGCTTCCGGCCAGCAGTTTCAGCGCCCTCTCCAGCAGTGGACGCAACTCCCGGCGGGACACCACCGCGTCCACCATTCCCCGCTGGTGCTGGAACTCCGCGGTATGGGTTCCCGGCGGCAGTTTCACCTTGAACGCGGCTTCGATCACCCGCGGTCCGGTGAATCCCACCAGGGCCCCCTCCTCGGCGATGGCGATGTCCCCGAGAGAGGCGAAACTGGCGAACACCCCCGCGGTGAGAGGATCGGTCGCCACCGTGATATAGGGCAATCCCTGTTTCTTCAGGCGGGCCACCACGGCGGAGGTCTTCGCCATCTGCATCAGCGAGACGATGCCTTCCTGCATGCGCGCGCCACCCGAACAGGTGAAGGCGACGAGCGGCACCCTGCGGGCCATCGCCGCTTCCGCGGCGCGCGCGAACTTCTCGCCCACGGCCGCCCCCATACTTCCCCCCATGAACCCGAAGTCCATCACCACCAGCACCACGGGCTGGCCGCCGATGGTGCATTCGCCCCACACCATCGCCTCGGGCAGGCCCGATCTCTCCTCGTAGTCGACCAACTTCTCCCGATAGCCGGGAAAGCCCAGCGGGTCGGCGGAGCGGATGGCCTGGTCCCGCTCACGGAAGGAGCCCTCATCCGCGGTGATGGCGATCCTCTGTCTGGCGCTGAGCCGGGCATGGTCGCCGCAGCGCTGGCAGACGTAGAGGTTCTCCTCCAACTCGCGCTGATAGAGCATCTCGCCGCACTTGCGGCACTTGGTCCAAAGGCCGTCCGGTACGCTCTCCTGGCCCGCCTTGTTCGCCTGCTGCTCGCTCACACCATCACCTCCCCGCCCGGAAGGTCGCCGCCCGGCATCGTCGAAACGATATCGCATCCACTGGCCGCGCCAGGGAGTGCGCGATGTCCCTCGACGAACTGCGACGTGAGATCGACAAGATTGACGATGCGATTCTCGGCCTGCTCAACCAGCGCGCCGAGAAGGTGAGAGAGGTCGGCCGGATCAAGGCCGACGGCTCGACCCCGGTGTTCGACCCGGCGCGGGAGCGGCGGATACTGGACCGCCTCATCTCCGGCAATCCGGGGCCGCTGCCCGCCCAGGCGATACGCGACATCTACGGGGCGATCCTGGCCGCCCACCGGCTGCTGGAGAAGCGGCTGGTGGTGGCCTACTACGGCCCCCCGGGTACCTTCACCCACATCGCCGCCCGCTCCAAGTTCGGCTCGGCCGACCTGCGCCCCATGGACGCCATCGCCGATGTGTTCGCGGCGGTCGCCCACAAGGAAGCGGACATGGGGGTCGCGCCCATCGAGAACACCACCGCAGGCGCGGTTCCGGTGACCTTCGACGCCCTGCTGGAGTCGAAGTTGGTCATCTGCGCCGAAATGTACGTGGACATCGACCATCATCTGCTGTCCCATGCGCCTTCGCTGGAAGCGATCGCGCGCGTCTACTCCCATCCTCAGCCGCTCGCC
Source organism: Candidatus Hebobacteria bacterium (assembly GCA_029821235.1). GTDB lineage: Bacteria > Armatimonadota > Hebobacteria > Hebobacterales > Hebobacteraceae > S016-27. Next base: position 4,606 of record JALGTT010000021.1, read on the forward strand.
CAGTGCCGGATGTGGCTCAGGGCGCACCTCCCCCACGCCGAGTTGGTGCCCGTGGGCAGCACCTCCCGCGCCGCGGAGTTGGCGGCGAAGGAGCCCACCGCAGCCGCCATCGGATCCGCGCTGGCCGGAGAACTGCACGAGCTGCCGACGCTCGCCTCTCACCTGCAGGACCAGCCTGACAATCGCACCCGGTTCGCGGTGGTGTCCCACACTCATCCCGGCCCCAGCGGCCGGGACAAGACCTCGCTGGTGTTCTCTCTTCCCCATCGCGCGGGCGCGCTTCACCGCGCCCTCGGCGTATTCAGCAAACACGACATCAACATGACCTTTATCCAGTCTCATCCCACCAAGCAGACTCCCTGGCAGTACATGTTCTTCGTGGATGTGCAGGGACATGCCGAGGAGGAGACTCTGTCCCGCGCGCTGACCGAGTTGGCGGAATGCACCACCGTCCTGCGCGCGTTGGGTTCCTATCCGGAGGCGGAGTAGCGCCGTCCACCCGGTCGCTCCGCCTCTCCCTCACCTATTCGGAGTCTGCGGTCTCGTTCCCTGCCGGCCACGCGTAGGGTTGGGGCAGCAACTCGCGCAGATTCATCTCCCGGCGCAGGTTGCCCCGTCCCACCGATAGGATCGGCAACTCTCGGCAAAACTCCGCCAGCACCTGCCGACAGGCTCCGCAGGGGGACAGCGGTCCCGCGTCCGGGGTGTAGATGAGGAGTTTCGTCCAGGTGCGCTCCCCCTGGGCCAGCGCGCAGGCCACCGCGGCGCGCTCCGCGCACATGGTGAGCCCGAAGGACGAATTCTCCACATTGCAGCCCAGATAGTCCGTTCCCTTGCTGCCGCGCAGCACGGCCGCCACCCGCAGGTCGGAATACGGCGCGTAGGCCCGCTCGACCAAGGCCCGCGCCTTTTTCAGCATCGCCACCCACTCATCTTTCTTCTTGGCGGTCTGCTTCCTCATCCTTGCCCTCCTCGGGCTTCCGGACTGCCTGCACCCGGCGAATGCGGTGCTCGGAGACTGCCTCCACCGTGAACTCGACCCCCCCCCACTCCACCGTCTCCCCGACCACCGGCAGTCTGCCCAGTTGATCGAGGATAAAGCCGCCGACACTGTCGAATTCGCCCTCCGGCAACTCGACCCCCGTCGCCTCTTCCACCTCTCCCACGCTCACCCGCGCGTCCATCATCCACACCCCTTCGCCGGTCTCTCGGATGGGCTCTCCCTCCAGATCGTATTCGTCCTGGATCTCGCCGAAAATCTCCTCCAGGATATCCTCGATGGTGACCAGTCCCGCGGTGCCTCCATACTCGTCTATCACCACCGCCATGTGCAGCCGGTTGCGCTGCATCAGAGTCAGCAGTTCGTCCAGTTTCTTGCTCTCCGGCACCACCGGAGGGGGCCGGCGGGCGATCTCGTTGACCGGCCGCTTCACCGCTTCGCCGTCGTTGGCCTGCAGCGCGAACACCATGTCCTTGGCATAGACGATGCCCACGATGTGGTCGAGGGTTTCCTCATAGATCGGCAGGCGGGAGTATCCCGTCTCCTGGCAGACGCGCGCGGCCTCGGCGAGGGAGGCGTCCGCCGGCAGACAGACCATGTCGGTGCGGGGGGTCATCACCTCCCTGACCACCTTGTCGGAGAACTCCATCACCCCGTGGATCATCTCCTTCTCTTCTTCCTCGATGCCCCCCGAGGCCTCGCTCTCGGAGACGATCTCCAGCACCTCCTCGTCCGAGAAGATAGGCGCCTGGGGGGTGAGGTTGCCCCCGAATATCGGAATCAACACCCGTCGGTTGAAGCCCATCGCGAACGCGTGCAGCACCCGCCCGAACGGACGCACCACTGCGTGCAGCACCCGGAGGGGAGGCCCCACCACCAGCGCCAGGGTTTCCGCCCTGCGCATCCCATAGGTCTTGGGCGCCACCTCGCACAACACCAGAAGGGTCGCGATCATGCCCGCGGAGGAGTATGGCACCCAGCGCGGGTCTCCGCCGGAGAGGCCGATGGTTATCTCCGTGACATAGGCCGAGGAGACGATGACGGTGAGGTTGATTACCACCACCAGCGTGGTGAGCACCTCCTGGCGATGGGCGACCAGGGCCGCCAGCGACCGCGCGCCCCGCCTCTGTTCATCCACCCAGCGGCGCACTCGGGTGGCGTCCATCCGCATCAGCACCGCCTCCGAGAGAGAACTGAAGGCGAGCAACACCAGACAGACGGCGACAGTGACGACTCCCCACAGGTAGTCGTCCGTCCCGACCGCTCCGGCGGGCACGAGGGAGGCCAGGATCATGGCTGCCCACCTCCCGTCTCACTCTCGACGGCATCCTCCCCCGCGTTCGGCGCCGGGATAATCCTCACCCGCGTAATGCGGTGTCCCACCACCTCATCCACCACCAATTTCGCCCCCTCCACCTCCACGCTTTGCCCGGTCTTGGGGACCACGCCCAGCCGGCTGTACAGCAGACCGGCCAGGGAATCGTACTCCCCCTCCGGCAATTCCATGCCGATCGCCTCCGAGGCCTCGCCGATGCCCATGCGGGCGTCCAATCGCAGCGAGCCGTCGGGCAGCCGTTCCACCGACGGATGAACCACATCGTACTCGTCGTAGATGTCGCCCACCACCTCCTCCAGCAGGTCCTCCATGGTCACCAGGCCGGCCGTGCCCCCGTATTCGTCGACCACCATGGCGATGGTGCGGCGCTGGCGGCGGAAATCGGTCATCAGACCGCTCAGGGTCTTGGTCTCCGGCACCCTCAGCACCGGTCTCATCACCGCCGTCGCCGGGGTGTCCCCGCGCGCGTCCGCCAGCAGAGGAAGAATGTCCTTCACATAGAGCATGCCGACCACCCGGTCCAGGTTTTCCCGATACACGGGAAGCCGCGAGATGTGGTGGATGGTGGCGACGCGCGCCGCCTCCTCCGCGGTGGCGTTCGCCGGCACCGCCACCACGTCCGGCCGCGGCACCATCACCTCTCGCACCACCTTGTCGCCGAAGGCGAAGATGTGGTGGATCATCACCTTCTCTTCTTCCTCCAGGCGGCCCGCCTCGGCCTGCAGGTCGACGATCGCCTTGATCTCTCCCTCGGTCACCGACTCGCTGACGGCACGCCCCGGACTCACCAGATTCACCAGGCGCTCGGCCAGGAAGCCGATTGTCCGGGCGGGAATCAGCAGGACATAGGTGGCCAGCCACAAGGGTACGACGGTGGCGCGCGCCACCCGCTCCGGGTTGGCCGCCGCGTAGCAGATGGGGACGGCCTCCGCGAACACCACCACCGCCGCCGCCATCCCCAGAATCGCCACCCACACCGGCAGCCCCAGGTCGGTCAGCACCCAGGTGGCGGCCAGCGCCTCCGCGGAGTAGTTGAGGGCGGTGATCCCCAACAGCAGCGCGCCCAGCGTGGTGGCCGGTCTGGCCAGGAGTTTCTCCATCATCGCGCCGAGGCGGCCCTCGGAGATTCGCTTGGCGCGAACTCGGCTCATCGCCAGGAAACTGGTCTCGGCCGCCGCGAACATGCCCGCGACCACCAGGATCACCACGATGGTGAGCAGTACCAGCGCGTCGTCGGCGCCCACTCTCAGCCACCCCCTCGCATGGGCAGCACACCATACAGGAGCCCACCGGCGGCCAGCGCCACCGCTGCCCCGATCAATACCTCTCGCACGCTGTGGATTCCGGCCTCCACGCGCGCCTGAGCCACCAACAGCGCCGGAACGAGGGCCAGCCCCCACACCAACACATCCTCCGTGAGGAAACACACGCTGATGAAGCAGAAGAAGGCGAGGGCGGAGTGGGCGCTGATCATCCCGCCCCTGGCCAGGTTCCAGTGGCCCTGCCAGAGTTTGGCGAGGAGCACCGCCACCACTACAGTGATAATGCCGACCACCGCCACCTGGAGGAAATGCGGCCCCGGCCGGTCGCTCACGCCCCGCAGGGCGTCGAGCGTCTCCGCCCGCACGAACACCCCGGCCACCACCAGCAGCCCGCACACCACCGCCATCAGCACCCCGGCCGCCGCCACGTCCTTCGCCACCTTGGCGCTCGCGTGGTACTCCGGGCTCAGCAGGTCCACCACCGCCTCCATCGCCCGGTTGAACAATTCGGCCATGATCACCAGCGTGGTCGCCAGAGCGAGGAGCAGCATCTCCACCCGGGTGCAACTGGCGAACACGCTGACCATCAGCACCACCGCACCGGCCAGAGCGATGTAGCGGAGGTGCCAATCCACGTGCAGCGTGTGGACGATGCCCTCGACCGCGTAGTGCAGGCTGTCCAGAAGGTGCCGGGATCTCATTTCCTCGCCGCGGCCGCCAGCCGAAGCACCTCCTCCACCCGCTCCGCCATTCGCGCCCGCCGCCGCGGGGTGTCGTCCCGCCATCCCGTTAGGTGCAGGATCCCGTGGGCCACCAGCACCGACACTTCCCGCGCCAAGCTGTGGCCCAGCGCCCGCGCCTGGCGCTCCGCGGTCTCCGCCGAGATCGCCACATCCCCCAGGAGAAACCGTTTTCCCTCCCACACCTGCTGCGGGAAGGCCAGCACGTCCGTCGGCCTGTCTTTCCCCCGGTAAGTCTGATTCAGTCTGCGTATCCATTTATCCGCGCCAATTACGATCGTTACTTCGGTGTCCGGCTTGCATCCCTCCGCGGCCATCGCCGCCCTGGCGATGCGCAGCAACTTCGCCCGAGGCAGAGGACGCCTCTGCCTGTCTATCAGGGTCACGTGGAAATTGCCTTGCCTCGCCGCGCGGGTTCGACATCCGCTACCGTCCGTCCGCCTGTTCGGCGTTGTGTTGCTCATAGGCCTGGATGATCCGTTGCACCAACTCGTGCCTCACCACGTCCTGGTCCGAGAAGTAGACGAAGGCCACCCCCGGGATCCCGGGGAGAAAGGCCCGCACATGGTCCAGCCCGGACATCTGCCCCCGCGGCAGGTCGGTCTGGGTGACGTCGCCCGTAACCACCGCCCTGGACCCGAACCCCAGCCGCGTGAGAAACATCTTCATCTGTTCCGGGGTGGTGTTCTGTCCCTCGTCGAGGATGATGAACGAGTCGTTCAGAGTCCGCCCCCGCATGAAGGCCAGGGGCGCCACCTCGATCACCCCCCGGCTGATGAACTCCTCGGCCTTCTCCAGATCCATCATGTCGTAGAGGGCATCGAAGAGAGGCCGCAGATAGGGGTCCACCTTCGCCTGGATATCGCCGGGGAGGAACCCCAGTCGTTCGCCGGCCTCCAGCGCGGGCCTGGTGAGGATGACGCGCGCCACTTGTCTCTCCCGCAGCGCCCGTACCGCCATCGCCATCGCCAGATAGGTCTTGCCGGTGCCTGCCGGGCCGATGGCGAAGGTGAGGTCCGCGTGCGCGATGGCCCGCAGGTACTCCCGCTGCATGGGGGTGTGGGGTTTCACCGGCTTGCCCCGGTCGGAGACCAGGACCACATCGGAGAAGACCACCTCGCCGGCTTCCGCCTTTCCCTTCCCCACCTGCCGGGCCGCATATCCGACCTCGGCCGGGGTAATGGGGTGGCCCATACGCGCCAGTTTGACCAACTCGCCCAGCAACTCGGTGGCCCGCGTCACTTCCTCGGGGCGGCCGCGGACGTGAATGGCGTTTCCACGCGCGCCGATGTGGGCCCCGATCTCGCGCTCGATCAAACGCAGGTTCTGGTCGCGGCTTCCGGCGATCGCGACGGCCTCCTCGCTGTCTGCGAGCACAACCCTGGTTTCTGAGATCTCCTCCACGCCCATTCCCGACCTATACGGTCCCGGCCGAGCCATTCAACAATCTCCTGGGAGAAGGCCCCCTGGTAACGCGCGCAGAAGTCCGCCCAAGGCGGACCTCTGCTGCTCCCGAAGTCGGTTCCTCACTCACCTCGTCGCCGGGCGGCGCGCCGGCTCCGGCGAATCGCGGCCGCCAGGAGCCGTCGTCGCTTGTCGCTAGGTTTCTCATAGCGCTCGTGCCGCTTCAACGCCTCCAGCACCCCGTGCTCGTGCAGTTCTCGCTTGAAGCGCTTCAGCGCGTTGTCCAATGACTCGTTGTCACGTACTTCAATCGCCAAGTGATCTCTCCCCCTTTATCCGCCACCAAACGGCCTGCCCTGAGGGAAACTCAGACTGCTGCTGTTCGGGCGTCTGGGTGGGTACGGGTTTTCTAGTCATCGCTGGCGCGACGCGCGCCGAACCGCGGCCGGGGTCGCCCCCGACCGGGCCTATCCACGGCAAATTATACCAATCCCGCCCCCGGCCTGTCAAATCCCTATCCAGGCGGCCATCCGAGCGCGCGCCCGCCCAGTAGATGGAAATGGACATGATCCACGCTCTGTCCGGCCTCCGGACCGCAGTTTGCCACCACTCTGAACCCGCGTTCGTTCAGCCCCTCCGATTCTGCCACCTTCACCGCGGTTTGTATAATATGCCCGACAAGCCTGCGCTCATCATCGCCCAGCGCGGTCAGAGCGGGAATGTGCTTGTTGGGCACTACCAACACGTGGGTCGGCGCTTGTGGATTTACGTCGCGAAATGCGGTAACCAGGTCGTCCTTGTGTACGATCTCAGCCGGCATCTCGCCGGACACTATGCGGCAGAAGATACAATCCGCCATTTCTCAGCCTCCTTCCGCGTTCTCACGGCCGGTCAGATTCTGCCCGAACGCCCGCCCTGCATTGAGGGCGGTCCTCTGTATCAATTCCTCCCTGGTGACGCCTCGCAGCCGCGCCAGCGCTTCGGCCACCACAATCACGTTCGCCGGCTCGTTGTCACCCTTGCGGCGCGGCTCGGGGGAAAGATACGGACAGTCTGTCTCCATCAGCAGCCGGTCCTCCGGCACCCAGGCGGCCGCCTCTCGTATCTCACCTGCGTTGGCGTAGGTGATATTGCCGGTGAATCCTATCCACATGCCCATATCCACCGCCCGCCGCGCGTGTTCCGCGGTGGCGCTGAAGCAGTGCCAGATCCACCCTTCCGCCCCCTCCTCCTCGGCCACACCCAGCACCTCCTCCTCGGCCTGGCGGCAGTGTACGATCACCGGAAGAGAGAGTTTCCGCGCTAGTTTGATGTGTGCCGCAAAGGCCTCCCGCTGCCGGTCGGG
>JALGTT010000351.1 GCA_029821235.1 Candidatus Hebobacteria bacterium
AAGGCATCGGGCGAGCTTTCGCTCGCCCGATGCAAGATGTGTGCTGTTGTTCTCGGCTACAGCGCGATCGAATAGGCGAGAAGCGCTCCGAAGAACACCGCGCCAAGCAGGCGCTGGTTGCGCTCCTTGGCCAGATCGGCCTCCACGGCCTGGCGCGTGCCGTTCTCGATCACCTTCACGTCGTCCCCTCGCAGAATGGTCCCCGCCGGCGTGTCCTTGTCCGGCCGCACCACGCAGTCAATCGCCCGCACGGCAACGACTTCTCCCTCGGCCACCGCTTCTCCATCGCGCACGAATGCGACCCGCGCGCCGCGGCGCAGACCGTGGTCCGACCCGATGGTCACCCAGGCCTCCAACTGGCGGTCGTCGTAGTAGTAACAGGTGCCCTTGGTATTGACCACCACTCCCTGGCACTCCGGGGAGTCGCCCTCACACGCGGCCTCTTCGGCCCACGCGCACAGCGACAGCAGAAGCCCGGCCACCATCAGCAAACAGATTACCAGCGCTGCTCTTCGCATCTCTACCTCCTGCGCGCCGATTGATCCAGCCCCCGCGGGTCCGGCTTTGACACGCCCAACCCCCACCAAGTATAATCCCGCGACCGTCTACCCCGCGGGATAGCAGGTCTCACAGGGGTTATACCACATCCGAGGCGGTTGTTGCAGGAAGCAGGCAAACGTGGCGCGCCCTCTCCAACACGCGCTCCGGATTTCCACCTCCTCCCCGGAGCAGACACGCACTCTGGGCCGGAAATTGGCTCATTTGCTGGCCCCAGGGGACCTCGTCTGCCTCAGGGGCGACCTGGGCGCCGGTAAGACCACCCTCGTCCAAGGCATCGCAGAGGGCCTGGAGACCGATCAACCGGCCACCAGCCCCAGTTTCACCCTTCTGCACCAGCACCAAGGGCGGCTTCTCCTTCACCACCTGGACCTCTACCGCCTCGGCCCCGCCGACCTCGCGGATATCGGCGTCGAGGACCTGATCGGGGGCGAAGGGGTGGTGGTCGTGGAGTGGGCCGAGCGCCTCCCCCCAGCGCTCGCCGGGGACCGCCTGGACATCGCCATCGAGTTCGACCCCGCCTGTGACGAAGTGCGCCACTTCCACCTTTCCGGCCGCGGCGCGCGGGCCGGCCTTCTGCTCGACCAACTTCGCGAGGAGAACGATGCACATCCTGGCGATTGAAACCGCCACCGACCGCTCCAGTGTGGTCCTGATGGAGGACGACCGGGAACTGGCGGCCTGGAGGGAGACCACCCGCCAAGACCTCTGCCGTCGGCTGGCCGCGGAGGCGGGTCGGGTGCTGGCCGCGGCGGGTGTGGAGTTCCCCCGCATAGACCTGTTCGCGGTCGGCCTGGGGCCGGGCTCGTTCACCTCCCTGCGGGTGGGGCTGGCCACCGCCAAGGCGTTCGCGTACTCGCTCGACAAGCCGCTGGTGGGAATCCCCTCCCTCCAGGCGATGTGCCGACAGGTGCAGGACCGTTTCTCCGGCACCCTCTTCCCGCTGATGGACGCCAGGCGCGGGGAGTTCTACTCCGCCGCCTATCGGCCCGGGCCCGCGCTGCCGGAGGCGGTCATCCCGGAGTTCGTCGCCTCCCCGGAGCAGATCGCGGAGAAGATACGCCAGGCCGGCGCCCCCGTCGCCGTCTTCGGGCCGGCCGGCCGATTGCGCGCCGAGCAGATCGAGATGATCGAGGAGGCGGGGGTGGTGATACTCTCCGGAGAGGTGGTCCCGGACGCCAGGGCAGTGGCCGAACTGGCGCGCATTCGCCTCCAGAGCGACGGCCCCGACGAGCCTCCCCGCCCGGGGCGCGCACCGCTGAGGCCCATATACGTGCGCAAGTCCTACGCCGAGGAGGCGGCCGACATTGACCTCGGGTTGCGATGAGCGCGACTGGATAGACCAGGTAGTCATCGAGCCGATGACCCCCGGCCACCTCGCCGCGGTGCTCGCCATCGAGAGGGCGTCCTTCCCCTCCGCCTGGACCGCGGACTCCTATCTGAGGGAACTTCGCAACCCCAACGGCCGATACTTCGTCGCCCAGGTCGGCGGGCAGGTGGCTGGCTATGCGGGAATGTGGGTGGTGGCCGACGAGGCCCACATCAGCACCATCGCGGTCCACCCC
>JALGTT010000352.1 GCA_029821235.1 Candidatus Hebobacteria bacterium
GGATGTTCTGTAGGGCGGGCATTCCCATGCCCGCCGAGGAGCCACAGGCTGGGAGCCTGTGCCACTCCGGGGCGGGAGACCGGCGGGGGATCCCTCCCCCCGGAGAGCGAAGACGAGGGCAGGACACGAGCCCTGCCCTCATCCCAACGGCTCGATTGACAGGACCGACTAGTTCGTCGTCGCCTCCGCGTGGTTGGAGTGCGCGCCTTGACCCGAGGCGTTGTATGCGATGACCCGGTAGACATAGGTGGTTCCACCGGACAGCCCGCCGTCCAGATAGCTGGTCGCGCCTGCGGGGGCAGTCGCCACTTCCTGCCATCCCACCGTTTCGTCGCTCAGCCGCTCGATGACGAAACCGTCCTCATTGGTGGACATGTTGCTCCACTCCAGCAGGACGGTGGTGGACGACTGTGCGGTGGCGGTGAGGTTCTCCGCGGGCAACGGAACCACGGGCGCGTACGAGGCGTACTCATACGGACCGATGTCAATAGGTGGATCGCTCGGCCGGTCCGTCCACGCCGCGGGGTACACCGGCTCCTTGTCCGGGAGCGGGCTCACCGCATCGCTCCCCGCATCTATGCACTGGGAGCCGGAAGTCAGATGGAAGTCGGCGTTGAGTCTGTCCGCGACCCCGGGATCCGTCCCGAACACGGTGTTGGTGAGACCGCCGAGAGAGGTGGCGGTCGTGGAACACCAGTTGTTGGTCCCGATCAGGCTGGCGCCGGCGTTGTTCCGAAAGATCTCCAGACCGGAGTAGCCGTTGTTGTCGAAGATGTTGTTGTGGGCGACACAGGACTCGGTCTCGATGTTGAGGAAGCTGTTGTTGGGGTGGTTGGCCTGGAAGTAGTTGTTGACTGCGGTCAGAGTTCCGCCCTGACGGTCAGTGAACCCCACGAAGATCGTGTAGTTCATAGCGTCGGGGTTCTTGATGATCCAGTTCCCCATCATCAGGGCGTCCTGAGGTCCGTAGGCGCTGTCGCCCTTCATGAAGTCCACCGCGTACAGACCGTTTCGAAAGACGGTGTTGTAGAGGAACTCGACGTACTGGCTGCGGTTCTTGAACCCGAGCGCGTGGGAATGATGGAACGTGTTGTAGCGGGCTATGTTCGTGCCCCAGCCATAGTTGTAGACGTTGTGGTAGTACCCGTCCCCCTCGTATCCGTTGTAACAGAATTCGCTGTACTCGATGGTCCAATTCGCGCAGCCGGAGGCCGCATACATCCCGTGGCCGCACTCGTGGACGTAGACATTGCGCACCACCAGATCGGTGCCGTTCTCGAAGTAGATGGCGCAAGCATTCTGCGAATGCCCGTAGTCCTTGCTCGCGTGGCAGAATTCCAGGTCCTTGATCACATGGTACGAAGCATCGTACGCCCAGATCAGCGCCTTCCTGCCCGGCAGCCGCTTGATGCCATCGGCATCCAGCACGGGCCGCGGATCACCTTCCCCTCGTATCACGATCGGGTTCGCGGCGGTTCCGCTCTTGGTGAGCTTCAGCGCCTCGTGGTACACGCCCGGCCCGAACACCACCTCGTCTCCCGGCGCCGCCGCGTCGTAGGCCTCCTGCGCGGTCGGGTACTCGATGTACTGGCCGTTGTGGTAGAGGTAGGTGCCGTGGGCGAGCGTCACCTCCCCGGGGGTGGCGCAGTCCACATTCGAGTAATCCGAGTTCCCGTAGGCATTGTACGCGTACACGCGATAGCAGTACTCGACCCCCTCGCTCAGCCCGGTGTCGGAGTACTGGGTGACGTTCGCCCCCACCGTGTCGAGATGGGCGAACGAGCCGGTGTTGCCCTCGTCCACCTCGATCACGAATCCCTCCTCGTTGCCGGAGTTGTCCGTCCACGACAGGTCGATCTGAGTGGAGGAGGCCGGCGCAGCCACCAGGTTGGAGGGCGCGGACGGGGGCGCCGGGCCGGTAGTGGTGGCACAGTCCTCGTTCGACCAGTCCGAATCGCCATAGCCGTTGTAGGCGCGCACGCGGTAGCAGTAGGTGGTGGCGGGAGCGCAGGTGGCGTCGAGGTAGCTCTCGACGTTCGCCCCCACCGTCGCCAGGTCGGCGAAGGCGCCGCCCGCGCCGGTCTTGCGCTGGATGAGAAAACCGTCCTCGTTGCTCCCGCGTACGCTCCAGCAGCGAGAGACAAGCACAGTAGCGTGATCAGTGAGGCGAGCAACATTCGTCTTGACATCAACTTCCCTCCTGTTGTGAGGCGTGTGGACTTCGGCCGGGCCATGTTAGGACCCATCTTATTCTGTCCAACGGGGTGAGCCTCGCCCCTGTCGCCACAAGCCCGGTCGGATATGCGGTCGCGCAGTATGCCTCCCTCCCTTCCCGCCGCTCCATCCGGCCCTGCGGCACGTCCAAGGCGAGCACTGGCCATCTGTCTCCCGAGTCGTTCCCCTCCGACCGCCGGAGCCGCACCCGGGAGAGCCGGGGCATCCCCTCTCCTGTCAGTGTTGGCACATTGTACGAAGAGGATGAGGAGCCTGTCAACCGCCGGACCATCGCTCTGTTTGACAGACCCCGCCTGATTTTGATAGCATATGCCTTGCCCCTCGGAGGCTGAAATCCCATGTACGCGATCATAGAAACCGGCGGAAGGCAATACCGCGTGTCCCCCGAGGACACGGTGATTATCGAGAAACTCGCCGCCCAGGCGGGCGAAGAGGTGGTGTTCGACCGCGTCGCCCTGGTGAACACGGAGGACGGCGTGCGGGTCGGCACTCCCTGGGTGGAGGGGGCGAGGGTGACGGGACGAGTGCTCGGGCACGTCAAAGGGCGCAAGGTGCGCGTGTTCTTCTTCAAGGCGAAGGAGAACATCAAGCGGACGCTCGGCCACCGTCAGCGATACACGAAAGTGAAGGTGGAGAAGATAGAGGCCGGCTCTGCCGATACCAGCAGCAAGCAGGAGGCTCGCGATGGCGCATAAGAAAGGCATGGGGAGCTCGCGCAATGGACGCGACAGCCGCTCCAAGCGGCTGGGTGTGAAGGTGTACGCCGGCTCCGCGGTTTCCGCCGGCACCATCATCGTGCGTCAGCGCGGCACCAAGCTGCACCCGGGCCGGAACGTGGGCCGGGGCGGAGATGACACCCTCTTCGCCAAGGTCGCCGGCACGGTGCATTTCTCGGGCAGCAGCGGCAACCGCCGCTACGTGCACGTATCCCCCACCCAGTAACTCCCACCGGAACCCCGTCCCGCGCCTCGGGCCCCGGCCCCGCGTGCAGTGATTGGAGCTTCGGTTGTCCTTGCGGAGAGCCCCACAGACCTGTTGCCGGGAGTCCGACAGATGCGGGTCATCGGGCATTGTTCTGCCAGTCACCGCCGTCGGGGCCCGGCTTTCGCAGAGCGCCGGCCGGAGGCGCCCACGATGTTCGTAGACGAAGCGGCAATCCAGGCGAAAGCGGGTGACGGTGGCAACGGGGCGGTCAGCTTTCGCCGCGAGAAGTACGTCCCGCGCGGCGGCCCGGACGGCGGGGACGGGGGCCGCGGCGGGAACGTGATCGCGGTGGTGGATCCCCACCTGCGCACCCTGGTTGACTTCACCTATCGCTCTCACTTCCACGCGGAGAACGGCGGCCACGGGGGCGGCAATCACCGCCGCGGGAAGAAGGGCCGCGACTTGCTGATTCCCCTGCCGCCCGGGGTGGTGATCAAGAACGCCGAGAACGGCGAGGTGATCGGGGAGTTGTTGCGGCCGGGGGATCGCCTGATTCTGGCGCGCGGGGGCCGCGGGGGCAAGGGAAATGCTCGTTTCACCAGTTCCACCCGGCAGGCTCCGCGTTTCGCGGAGAAGGGAGAACCCGGGCAGGAGGTTCACCTGATCCTGGAACTAAACTGCTCGCGGACGTGGGGGTCATCGGCCTGCCGAACGCGGGCAAGTCCAGCCTGATCGCGCGGGTGTCGGCGGCCCGGCCGAAGATAGCAGACTACCCTTTCACCACCCTGGCGCCCAACCTTGGGGTAGTGAGGCTGGAGGAGGGCGCGAGCTTCGTCATCGCCGACCTGCCGGGGCTGATAGAGGGCGCGCACGCGGGGGCAGGCCGGGGCCACGCCTTCCTGCGTCACGTCGAGCGCACCCGCCTCCTCATCCATCTGCTCGAC
>JALGTT010000353.1 GCA_029821235.1 Candidatus Hebobacteria bacterium
GATCGGCGAAGAGGAGAAGCGGGTGCGTCTGGGGCGGAGTTACCTCGTCGCCCGCGACCAGAGATTCGCGGAAGCGGTGAAGGGATTGCTGGGAGAGGGGGCCGTATGGATGGAATGAACGTGCCGGCCGAGTATCGAAAGCGACCAGCCGAGGAAGTGTTTCTGCGTGTGATAGACCGCAGAGGAGGGAAAGGTCCCAAGAAGGTCGCGGAGGAACTCCGCGCGCCGATCTCCCTGGAGACCGCTCGCCAGGAAGAGGTGGCGGCCGGGATAGTGAGCGCGGTGCGGGCGCGCGGCGACCGGGCGCTGGTCGAGCACACGCGGCGCCTGGACTGGCCGGAGGCGGACGCGGGCAAACTGAAGGTGCCGGCCAGAGAGATTGCCGCCGCGCACCGGAAGGCGGACAAGTCGTTTCTGTCCGCAGTGCGCAAGGCGGCCGAACGCGTCCGCTCCTTCCACGAGAAGCAGTTGCCGCGGGATTGGTTCGATCTCGGGGTGCCAGGCGCGGTGCTGGGGCAGAAGTTCACCCCCATCGAACGGGTGGGAATCCACGTGCCCGGGAAGAGCGCGCCCCTGCCCTCATCCCTGATCATGAGCGTGGTGCCAGCACAGGTCGCGGGAGTGCCGGAGATAGTGGTGGTGACGCCACCGGGCCGCGATGGGAAAATCCACCCGGCGATCCTCGCCGCCGCGCACGAACTGGAGGTGGAACGGCTCTACCGGGTGGGCGGCGCGCAGGCGATCGCCGCGCTCGCCTTCGGCACCAGGACCATCCCCAGGGTGGACAAGATCGTCGGCGCCGGAAACATCTACGTAACCCTTGCCAAGAAGATGGTGTACGGCGAGGTGGGGATCGACGGATTGTACGGGCCGTCGGAGGTGGTGATCCTGGCCGACGAGACGGCCGATCCGCGGCTGGTGGCGGCCGACCTGCTGGCCCAGGCCGAGCACAACACGGATTCGCCGGTGTTCATGGTGACTACCGAACGCTCGCTGGTGAAGAAGGTGCAGGCGGAGATCGCAAGGCAAATCAAGAAGATAGCCAGGGCGAAGGTGGCCGGGGAATCCCTGGAGACCTATGGCGGTGTGGCGGTGACCAAAGACCTGGAGCAGGCGGTGGCGGTGGTCAACGAACTGGCCGCCGAGCACGTGCAGGTGATGACCCGCGAGCCGCTGTCCCTCCTTTCGAGCATCAGGAACGCGGGGGCGATCTTCCTCGGGGAGACATCGCCGGTGCCGCTGGGGGACTATGTGATCGGGCCTTCGCACCTGCTGCCCACCGGCCGCACCGCGCGGTTCTCCTCCGGCCTGGGCGTCATGGACTTCATGAAGCGCTCCAGCGTGGTCTACACCTCGGAGCAGGCGGTGCGTGAGCACGAGCAGGTGGTGAAGTCGCTGGCCGCGCTGGAGGGCCTGAATGCCCATGTGCGGGCCGTCGAGGAGAGGCTGAAGAGGGCGAAGCCGCGCTCCGCGCGACGCAAGCGAAACAAGTAGTCACAACACGAACCCGCGGGGAGTTGCCAATGGCGAAGAGAACGGCGACGGTGGAGCGGAAGACCAAGGAGACCCAGATCACGCTGACGATCGCGCTCGACGGATCGGGCACGGCCCGCGTGCGGACGGGGATCGGGTTTCTCGACCACATGCTGGACCTGCTCGCCCGGCACGGTGGTTTCGACCTGCGCGTGCGGGCCAAGGGCGACCTCCACGTGGACGACCATCACCTGGTGGAGGATGTGGGCATCGTGCTCGGGCAGGCGCTGAAGAAGGCGCTCGGCAAGAAGGAGGGCATCGCGCGCTATGGCTGGGCGTTGGTGCCGATGGATGAGGCGCTGGCGATCTGCGCGCTCGACCTGGGCGGCCGGCCCTATCTCGCCTATGAACTCGCGCCCCGCGCGAAGCGGATAAAGGCCTTCGACACCGAACTGGTGGAGGAATTCTTCCGCGCGGTCGTGAACGCGGCGGGCATGAATCTGCACCTGCGGCAGGCAGCCGGGCGCAACTCACACCACATCATCGAGGCGGGCTTCAAGGCCTTCGCCCGCGCCCTCGGGCAGGCGGTGGAGAGATCGGGAAGGGTGAAGGGCGTTCCCTCCACAAAGGGG
>JALGTT010000354.1 GCA_029821235.1 Candidatus Hebobacteria bacterium
CACCTGAGTCGGAAAGAGTTGTTCCTGAAGTTTTCCCGCCGGCAGCACATACACTCGTGGTCTTGGCATCTTCGGCCTTACCTCGCTTTTCTCTCCGCGGTCTTCTTACGTCTCGACTGCGCGGCCTTCGTCCGTTTCTTTCGGCGCGCGCGCTCCCGCCTCCGCTTCGCCTCCCACCACTTGTCGAACTCCTCCTTGGTCTCGAAGTGCAGTTTGTGCCCCGTGTCGCCGGAGAACTCGCAGGATTCGACCTCATACTCGCGGCACACGTCGGGCCGGCGTTCGTAGATGGTGCAGCGATTCTGGTCGTCCAGGTAGCGGCACTTGTTGCGCACCTCCATGTGCCACTGTCCGGTGAAGTAGATGGCGATGTTCTCGTGGGCCAGAAACCAGCTCCACTCGTCGAAGTCGGCCTTCGTCTTGGGCGGCGGCAGGATCACCGTGATATATCGGCAGCACCGAGCCCCGCATTTCTCCTGACACACGCGCGCGTGGTCTTCCTCCTTCGCACTACGCTTCCTCGCCATCGCGGGCTGGCATTCTGCCCAAGGCAGACAAGTCCCATGCCAGCCACTAGTTTGTCCCCTCCGTGTTCACCCCGGGCCCGCCCCCCTCATCCTCCTCTTCGCCCCGCCACCCTCACCGCCAAGCGCCCGAAGAAGCGCGCCACCCGGTTGGCCGCCCCGGCCAGCCTCGGGTGGCGGGCCAGGAAGGCCGCCAGGCCTGGGTAGACCGCGGAGAGCGCCTGGGGTGGCGGGCCAGGAAGGCCGCCAGGCCTGGGTAGACCGCGGAGAGCGCCTGGAAGAGTTCCGCGCGGCCCGTCTCCTGCTTCGACCGGGCCGCCTCCGCCACCACCGCCAGCGGCCTCGGCCACAGGCGGAACAGCCAGCGCATCCGGTAGACCGTCCAGAGCAGGCGCTTGGGGACGAAGGGCGTCCCCGCCAAATAGATGAGACTGTGCCAGAAGGCCGAACTCCTCCCTCCGGCCTCGAGATGATACTTCCAGTAGTGGAGTTCGAACCGTTCCGGCAGCGGGCGGTCGGCGCGGGACACCTGCTCCGGCCGGATGATCCCCTCCTCCAACGCCCGCCTGGTGACTTCCGTCTGGGGCAGAAAACTGAGGCTGTGCAGACCCAGGTGGAAGGGCTGAGGCAGTTGCATCACCAATTCGAAGGTGCCTCGGCAGTTCTCCTCGGTCATCCAAGGAATGTCGAGGATGAAATCCCATCCCGTCTCGATCCCGTGCCGGTGCAGCGCCTCCGCCGCCCGCAGCACCGCCTCGTTCCTCTCTCTCCGGTTGAGCACCTCCCGGCGCACCACCGGAGACCCGCTCTCCACCCCCAACACCACTTGCTTCAGCCCCGCCTCCTTCAGTTGCACCACCATCTTCTCGGTGATCACCGCCGGGTGTGACCAGATCCCGAACGGCAGGCCCACCTCCTTGGGGAACCGCTCGCAGAACTCGTCCAGCCAGCCCTTGGGCGCCCGCACCGCGAACACCTCGTCCCAGAACTGCACCATGCGCGCGTTCGGGTGGCGCTGGAGCGCCTGTTTGATGTCCTCCAGGATGCGCCCCACGCTCCGATAGCGCCGCACCGGCCCCTTCCCCCCGTACAGCCCCCGCCGCAGCCACACTCCCCCGCAGAACGTGCAGGCGAACGGGCAGGCCATGCGGGCAGCGTAAGTGTGATAGAGGTGGAGACGAATCGCCGGGTCCACCTCCTGAAGGTGGTCCTCCTCGACGAAATAGCACCCCGGCTGGTTGAACGCGGGAAACGGCAGATCGTCCAGATCGTCGGTGAGGGGCCGCACATCATTGCGCCGGATCTCCCCGCCCACCTTGGCCCAGATATTGGGGATGTCGTCCCCGGGTTTCCCGGCGGCCAGCGCCTCACACAAGTCCACCAATGCCTCCTCGCCCTCCCCCCGGCAGACGAAGTCGCAGTGCTCCAGGCACTCCTCCGGGCAGGCGGAGGG
This sequence comes from Candidatus Hebobacteria bacterium, assembly GCA_029821235.1. Lineage (GTDB taxonomy): Bacteria > Armatimonadota > Hebobacteria > Hebobacterales > Hebobacteraceae > S016-27. Next base: position 1,978 of record JALGTT010000354.1, read on the forward strand.
ATGGGCCCCCCCGAGGATCACCGGAACCCCGAGTTGGGCGCGCACCTTCTCCGAGATGGCGAAGGAGAGGTCTGCAACGAACGAGGAAGTGAGGCTGATCCCCACCAGATCCGGCTTCAACTCGCGGAGCAGGTCCATCAGGACCTGCTCCTCCCGCTCCGTGACCGCCCGGAACTCCCCCCACCGGAACTCCTTCATGAACACCAGCGAGCACTCGTGCCCCCGCTCCCTCAGCACCGAGCACAATTGGCGGGCGCCCAGTGACTCGTAGAGATACAGGGTGATCAGGGCGACGTGGACCTTGGGTTTGCGGGCCGCGGGGATAGTCAACTCACATGCACCGATCGGCTCTGGATTGCCCCACACCTTCGACTGAAGGGAGTGGTAATCCTCTCCCGTGCGCATTGCCGGCCCCGCCACGGCCGGTGAACGAAACGGCATAGAGTTTGCCGTCGTCAGGGGAGTCTACAAGACCTGACAAGGAATCTCCGTGGGTCGGGTAGGAGTTCCGCCGGGGGACGGGGTACTCCTGCCCCATGGGTCCCGGCCGTCCCGCTCTTGCCGCCGCGCCCGCGGCCGAGGTCATCGTTCCCTCGGGCTGGCTCCTGCCGCTCACCTGGTGGGCGCCCCTCGGCGCGGCCGTGCTGGCCTCTCAGGTCTTCCTGACGTGGCTCGTCTTCCGCGCCCGGGGCCGGGCCCTGGTGCGAATGACGGGGTGGCTGCTGATCGCCGATGCCCTGCTCGTTCTCCTGCTGCGCCACTGCACCTGGGAGATGGGCCGGCTCGACTACTCCGAACAGTTCCTCGTCTGGCG
>JALGTT010000355.1 GCA_029821235.1 Candidatus Hebobacteria bacterium
GTGAGGCACATCTCGACCGCGGTCCACGATGAGGACCGTTCGCAGGCCAGCCGCGCGGTGATAGAGAAGTTCGCGGCCTGCGGCTACTTCGACCTCGACTACTATCCCGCCGGCCCCGCGGAGGTGACCGAACTGCTGGACGAGGGAAAGGCGCAGATGGCGCTGCGCATTCCCAGGGGCTTTGCGGAGGACCTGGCGCGGGGGCGGACGGCGCAGCTGCAGGTGATCCTGGATGGCGCGGATTCGATGACCGCGGGCATCATCGCCGGATATGCGGCGGGGGTGGTGCGGGCATACGGGGAGCAGGTGGCGGTGGAGAGGATCGCGCGGGCGGGGGCGCAGGCGCGGCGCCTGCCGGGCGTGGAGCAGCGGCTGCGGGTGTGGTACAACCCGGAGTTGAAGAGCGTGAACTTCATGGTGCCCGGGGTGATGTGCACGATTCTGCTGTTGGTGACCATGGTGCTCACCTCGCTGGCGATCGTGAAGGAGCGCGAGATCGGGACCCTGGAGATGCTGGTGGTGACGCCCATCCGCGCCCGGGAGCTGATGCTGGGCAAGACCATTCCGTTCGTGCTCATCGGGCTGCTGGATGTCCTGCTGGTGCTGGCGGTGGGGGTGGGGTGGTTCCACGTGCGACTGGCGGGCAGCGTGTGGCTGTTGTTCGGGGCGGCGGTGGTCTTCCTGCTGGCCAGCCTGGGATTGGGCTTGTTCGTGTCCACCGTGTCCCGCACCCAGCAGCAAGCGATGATGACCTCGTTCTTCATCATGCTGCCCTCGATGCTCCTCTCGGGATTCATGTTCCCCATCGAGAACATGCCCCGCGTGGTGCAGTGGGTCACCTATGCCATTCCGCTCCGCTACTTCATCGTCATCGTGAGGGGGATCTTCCTGAAGGGCAACGGGCCGGAGGTCTGGTGGCCGCAGGCGCTGGCGCTGGCCGGATTCGGGGTGGCGATCCTGGCCTTGAGCGCGCTGCGGTTCAGCAAGCGGCTGGACTAGGTTCGCCCGGGGAGGGTATGCGCGGCGGTGCGGCGGGAGGCGAGCCAGAGGCGCTGATACAGGTCTGCGGTCCGCGCGACCATGGTCTCCACGTCGAAGAGACGGCGCGCGGCCATGCGGCCTCTCTCCCCGAGCTGCCGCGCCAACTCCGGATCGCGGATCAACTGCACGATGGCTTCGGCGAGGGCGCGCGCGTCGCCGGGGGGCACCAGCAGGCCGGTGCCGCGGTGTTTCACGATCTCCCGGGTGCCGCCCGCGTCGGTGGCGACCACCGGCCGGCCGAGCGCAAGGGCTTCCACCACCGCGAGGGGCAACCCTTCGGTGAGAGAGGCGCTCACGCATATGTCGGCCGCCTGCATCAGGTCGGACACGTCGTCGCGGAAGCCGAGGGAGAGAAGCCGCCCGGCGGCGATGAGGTCCCCCGCGAGGTCCTCGATCTCCTTGCGGCGCGGCCCGTCCCCGGCCAGCACCGCCACCGCGCGCGGCTCCCGCTCCAACACCCGTCGGAAGGCGGAGAGGAACATCTCGTGGTTCTTCTCCGGCACGAACCGGGCCGCATAGAGGATGATGGGCGCGGTGCCCCCCACCCCCAGGGCCGCCCTCGCCGCCTGGGCGCGGCTCTCACAGGGGGAGAGCCGGGAGAGGTCGAGGCCGGAGTAGAGGGTGATGAACCTGGAGGCCGGCGCGATGTGACGCTGGACGTATTCCTCCGCCTCGTGGATCGACTTGGTGAGAAGGTGCGTGGTGCGCCTGGCCACCAGCCGCTCGACCAGCGCGATCACCCGCTGCATGGCCGGGGAGAGGAAGCAATCATGGTAGACCGTGCCGTGGGGGGTGTGGAGCACCACCGGAACGCCGGCGGTCTGGGCGGCGACCCGCACGATGACACCGGCCTTGGCGGTGTGTGTATGCACCACGTCGAACCGCTCCCGCCGCAGGACGCGGAAGGCCGCGAGGAAGGCGCGCAGGTCCCGCCGCGGGGATATGGGCCGCACCAGGTCGGGCATGGGATGGTAGGCGTCGGCCAGCCCGGCCGCCTCGCTCACCCACTCGCCCGCGGGATGACACATGAGGGAGACGTGGAAGCGGG
>JALGTT010000356.1 GCA_029821235.1 Candidatus Hebobacteria bacterium
ATCTTCGACCACGTGTTTCACCGCGGCAAGGTGGTCTCGAATGCCATCGTCAACGGCGACCCCGACTCGGCCTACGACGCGGCGGTGAAGAAGATCGAGGCCCTGTGCGCGCGGCTGGAGGCCCCCGGCCCCGCGGTGACCTCTCCGCGCCCCCAGCCCGCGGACACCAGAATCACGCCCACGCTGACGCGGGAGGACTACGAGGCGGCGGTGCTGAGGGCGAAGGAGTACATCTCCGCCGGGGACATCATCCAGGTGGTGTTGTCCCAGCGGCTGTCCCGGCAGGTGGGCGCGGATGCGTTCAGCATCTACCGGGCACTGCGCTCCCTGAATCCCTCGCCCTACATGTACTACCTCACCTATGGCGACTTGCGGATCGTGGGCAGTTCGCCGGAGCGGCTCGTTTCCGCGGAGGACGGGGAAGTCATCACCCGCCCCATCGCCGGCTCCCGCAGGCGGGGGAAGACCCCGGAGGAGGACGAGGCGCTGGCCCAGGACCTGCTCGCCGACGAGAAGGAACGCGCGGAGCACGTGATGCTGCTCGACCTGGGGCGGAACGACCTGGGGAGGGTGTGCCGGTACGGGACGGTGAGGGTGGACGAGCAGATGGTGATCGAGAAGTATTCGCACGTGCAGCACATCGTCTCCAATGTGCGCGGGCGACTGCGCGATGACTGCGACGCGTTCGATGCCCTGCGCGCCTGCTTCCCCGCGGGGACGTTGACCGGCGCGCCGAAGGTGAGGGCGATGGAGATCATTGACGAGATGGAGCCCACCCGGCGGGGGCCGTACGGAGGGGTGATCGGGTATTTCAGTTTCTCCGGCAACATGGACACCGCCATCACCATCCGCACCATCGTGTGCAGCAACGGGATGGCCCACCTCCAGATGGGCGCGGGGATAGTGGCCGATTCCGTGCCCTCCCGGGAGTGGGAGGAGTGTGTGGAGTTGAAGGGCGGCGCGCTGCTGAAGGCGATCGAGATGGCGATTCGTTCACCTACAACCTGGTGCAATACCTCGGGGAACTCGGCGAGGAGATCGAGGTCCGGCGGAACGACCAGACTACCGTGGAGGAGGTGGAGGCATTGAAGCCGGACAGGATCGTGATTTCGCCGGGTCCGTGTACCCCCAAGGATGCCGGCATCTCGAACGACCTGATTCGACGGTTCGCCGGGCGGGTGCCCGTCCTTGGGGTGTGCCTGGGGCACCAGTGTATCGGGCATGTGTTCGGGGGAGATGTGGTACGCGCGCCGCGGCTGATGCACGGCAAGACCTCCATGATCAAGCACGACGGCAGGACCATCTTCCAGGGCCTGCCCAATCCGTTCGAGGCGACCCGCTACCACTCGCTCATCATCAAGCGGGAAACCCTGCCCGACTGCCTGGAGATCACCGCGGAGACCGACCAGGGGGAGATCATGGGGGTCAGACACAAAGAACACATCGTGGAGGGCGTGCAGTTCCACCCGGAGTCAATTCTGACGGAGTGCGGCAAGGATTTGCTGCGCAACTTCCTGGCCCTGTAGGGCGGAGATGTCTGTGGGAGCCCCGTCCCCGGGGCGACGCGGTCTTGTAGGGCGGGCTGCTTGCCCTACGAAGTCCGCTGCCAGCGGACGAAGTATGGTGCCCACGCCCGCCGGAAAAACGCATCGGGAGAGAATCATGATCGCTGATTTGATTCGCAAGGTGACGGAGGGTGAGGACCTCGCCGCGGAGGAGGCGAACGCGGCGATGACCGAGATCATGGAGGGGGAGGCGAGCCCGGTGCAGATCGCCGGCTTCCTCACCGCCATGCGCATGAAGGGCGAGACGGTGGAGGAGATAACCGAGTTCGCGCGCGTAATGCGGGAGCACGTGGTGAAGGTGAACCCGGAGCGCCGGCCGTTGGTGGACACCTGCGGGACCGGCGGAGATGCGCTCAAGACCTTCAATGTCTCCACCGCGGCGGCCTTCGTGGCGGCGGGCGCGGGGGTGGCGGTGGCGAAGCACGGCAACCGCTCGGTGACCAGCAAGTGCGGCAGCGCGGATGTGCTGGAGGCGCTGGGGGTGAAGGTGCAGCAGACGCCCGACCAAGTGGCGCGCTGTATTGACGAGGTGGGGTTCGGGTTCATGTTCGCGCCCGCCTTTCACCCGGCGATGAAGCACGCGGCCCCGGTGAGGCGGGAATTGGGGATGAGGACGGTGTTCAACATGCTGGGGCCGCTCACCAACCCCGCGGGAGCGGAGTCCCAGGTGCTGGGCGTCTACTCGCCCGAATTGACCGGGGTGCACGCGGCGGTGCTGGGCAACCTCGGTTGCCGCCGGGCGCTGGTGGTCCACGGGGAGGGGGGGGTGGACGAACTCTCCACGTTCGGGGAGACGCAGGTTACGGAGACCCGCAACGGAGAGACCATCAGTTACACGGTTACGCCGGAGGAGGTGGGGTTGAAGAGGGCCTCGCCAGGCGAGGTGGGCGGAGGGACCGCGGAGGAGAACGCGGCGATGCTCACCGCGGTGCTGGAGGGAGAACCCGGACCACACCGGGACATCGTGCTCCTCAACGCGGCGGGGGCGATTCTCGTCGGCGGAGCGGCCCCGACTCTCGCGGAGGCGGTGGAGGTGGCCGCGCACTCCGTGGATTCCGGCGCGGCGCGGCAGAAACTCCAGGATCTGAGGGCCTTCCTCTCATGATCCTGGACGAGATCGTCGCCCACAAGCGGGCGCAGATGCCCGCCCTCCAGCGCAAGTTCGAGACCTGGGAGCCGCCTCCCCGGCCGCCCGCGCGGCGCGACTTCGTGGGCGCGCTCAAGGGCCCGGGCATGTCTCTGATCGCGGAGTTCAAGCGCAGGTCACCGTCCAAGGGCGACATCCGCCCGGGCGCGGACCCGCCCGAAGTGGCGCGCATCTACCAGGCAGCGGGCGCAGCCGCCATGTCCGTCCTCACCGATGAGCGGTTCTTCGGCGGAAGCCTGGACGACTTGCG
>JALGTT010000357.1 GCA_029821235.1 Candidatus Hebobacteria bacterium
AGCCCGCCTTGGCCGCGCTGCAGACGCAAGGAGGAGATGATGGCGCATCCGAGTTCGAAGAGATTCGTGCCGATCCGGGAGGCGGTGTGCGCGGTGCTGGCCTCCGCGCCGGAGTTGGCGGAGGTGAAGGCGTTGGTGAAGGATCGCCACGCGTTCGGCACGCTGCCGGCCAGCCGCTATCCGGCGCTGGGGGTGTTTTTCGCCAACACCGCGGGCCGGGAGCGGTCCCGCTGGACGGGCAATCGCCGGGACCACGGCTACCAGATCGAGGTGCACGTGGCGGTGCGCTCGCTGGAGAGTTCGCAGGCATGTGAGGACCTGCTGTTCGCCTACGTGGAGGCGGTGGAGGACGCGCTGCGCACCGCGCCCACCCTCGGGGGCCTGGTGCGGATGATGAGCACCAGCTTGGTCAGGCGCGGACAGAAGAAGGTGGAGAAGCATTGGCATTCGGAGGCGGTGTTGCTGGTGAGCGCGGAGCAGAGGGTTGCCGCAGGTTGAAAACCTGCGCACTGAGGGGCGGCGGGCGTAGGTCCCTAGGCCTAAAGGCCGGGATCGCGGTCCCCGACGGGACTTAGCGACACGCCCGCCCTACAAAGGTGATCGTTCTGTAGGGCGGGCTTCACGCTCTCCGAAGCTTCGTGCGAAGGAGAGTCCCAAGCCCGCAGAGGCTGGCATAGGATCCCACTTCGCCAAGGCTTTGTAGGACAAATCTGCCAGCCGTACAGTGCGGCGCCTGCGGCGCCGGCGCAGGTCAGGGGACCTGCGCTACAGGAGTAGGAGTACGGCCTCTACAAAGGTGGTCGTTCTGTGGGGCGAGCAGGGCAAGGAGGTAATTCATGTCGGGACGGATGGGAGCATTGGGATCGGTCGGGCTGGCGCTGGAGTCCACCTGGGGGCAGCCGGTGAGCCCGACGACTTATCTGGAGGTGAGTTACGCGCGGGTACGAGATTCCGAACACGGTGCGCGGGACGCGGGCGAGAAGGCTGGTGCGGAAGGGGCCGATGGCCTGCTCCGGCGCGCTCAGTTTCGAGGTGTGCGCGAGCGCGATGGGCGAGGTGCTGAAGGCCGCCTTCGGCACGGTCACCACTACCCTGGTCGCCTCCTCGGCCGAGGCGGCGGTGTATGAACACACCTTCACCAGGTGTGATTCGACCTCTCTGCCCTCGCTGACGGTGGAGCAGAACCTGGGCGGGCTGAGCAGCCGGCAGGTGGCCGGGGTGCGGGTGAACGCTCTCACGCTCTCCGTGTCTCCGGGGCGCTGCCTGGTGGCGGATGTGGACTGCCGGGGCCGGGAACGGGCCTTCGTCACTCCCACCAGCGCGAGTTACGGCGGCGACGAGCCGCTGCACCACAACGGCTTCCGCGCGGAGGTGGGAGGCGCGGACAGCGCAGAGGTGGAGGAGGCGCTGATCCGCTTCCACAACAACCTGGTGGACAATGTGTGGGGCGCAGGAGGCGGGGGCAAACTCACCGGCCTGCCCGCGGGAGCGTTCGCGGTGGGTGGCAGGATGACGATGGCGCTGGAGTCCACCGACGCGGAGCAGATGTTTGTCAACGGTGAGCCGACCAGCCTGCGGTTCCACGCAGCCGGGGCCACCCTGGTCGGCACCTGGGGCTATGGGCTGGAGATCGATCTGCCGCGGGTGCGCTACTTCTCGGCGAGGGCACCGCTCACCCCGGGAAGGCTGGTCTACGATATCACCTTCGAGGCCCTTCTTGATGAGGGCCGGCAGCCCCCGGCAGAGGTGATCTGTCGGCTGTGGAACACGAGGCCGGGGTACTAGCGGGGCGGTTCTATAGGGCGGGCAAGGCGACTGTGGGAGCCCCGTCCCCGGGGCGACCGTCGCAGTGAGAGTCGCCGGGAGGACCCGGCTCCCACAAACTGGCCCCGGTTTGCAGGAGGGCGGCGGGCGTAGGCACGCCCGCCCTACAAAGGTGGTCGGTTTGTGGGGCGGGGTGCAAGGGGCAAACTGGCGGGCATAGGCCCCTAGGCCCTTCAGGCCGGGGTGTGGCTAGGTCTGCCTCGGGCAGACCGCCATGGCGGCCAAAGGCCTAGCCAGCGGCCTGCCAAAGGCAGGCCTGGCCACATGCCCGCCCTACAGCACGGCGGGGCGCAGAGACCCCGCTCTACAAATGGAAGGCGTGTCGAGCAACGTCAGAACGAAAAAGCCCGCCCTACAGCACGGCGCCTGCGGCGCCGGCGCATGGAGGTAATTGCGGTGGAGACACAAGCGCGGGTGAATCTGAACGAGTTGGGGGTGTGGGGCAAACCGGTGCGGGTGGAGGTCGGTGGACGATACGAGGAGGTGTGGCTGCAGACGGTCGGCGACCGCACCGAGGCCCTGGAGCGCGGGCAGGAGGCGATGCAGCGCAAACTGCTGGAGTTCAAGCCCGGCAGTGACCGCGATCAGGCGCTGCGGGAGGCGCTGTCCCTGCTGCCCGGCGAAGACCTGGCCGAATTGGCGTTGGAGGCGGAGCGCGGGAAGATGGCCGCGCGGGTCAGTCGGGAATTGCCAGATCCGGTGAAACCTCGCCGGGACCTGGAGGCCGGGGAGAGCGCGGAGCAGTTCGCGGCCCGACTGGCCGAGCACGAGGAGAAGTGCGCCGAGGTGGAGCGGCAGCGCGAGACGCGGCTGGCGGGACTGTTGGCGGAGCGGAGGCGCCAACTGCTCGCCCTCCCGAAAGGTGAACTGGTCGAGGCGGCGCGGCCGCGGCGGATCGATGTCGAGTGTTGGAACGCGTTCGCGCGCACTTGTGATGACTGGATCCTGCTGCGCGCGGTGAGGCGCGCGGACGACCACGCCCGGCAGTACTTCGAGAGTGTGGACCAGGTGCGCGCCCTCCACCCCGCGGTGAAGAAGCAGTTGCGCGCGGCCTATCGGGA
>JALGTT010000358.1 GCA_029821235.1 Candidatus Hebobacteria bacterium
GCGCATGGTGCGTGAGGAGAAGGTGCAGGCGGTGCGGGAGCGCGCGGAGCGCCGCGCCATCGAGCGCATCCTCAACGCCCTCCAGGGACGAGGCGAAGGCCGTCCGGGGCCGAGCGGAGGTTTTCACAGCATCGGCGAGACCATGGCCGCCATTCTCCAGCAGCGGCCGCCCGAGCCGGTGGAGGAGGAAGAGCGGCCGGAGCCGTCGGGCCGCGAGGAACTGCGACGCCGCCTGCTCGCCGGTGAACTGGACAAGCAAATCGTCGAGATCGAGGTGGAGGAGAGCCGGTTCATGACCGTCCCCATCTTTGGGAGCGGGGGCATGGAGGAACTGGGCATGAACCTCCAGGACATGCTCGGCGGGATGTTCCCCAAACAGCGGCGGCGGCGCTCGGTTACGGTGGCGGAGGCGAGGCGCATCCTCGTTGACCAGGAGGCCGAGCGCATGATTGATATGGATCAGGTCACCGGGGAGGCGATTGACCGCGCGGAGCAGTCCGGCATCATCTTCGTGGACGAGATGGACAAGATCGCCGGCCGGGAGCGCGGCGTCGGCCCGGACGTCAGCCGGGAAGGGGTCCAGCGCGGCCTGCTGCCCATCGTCGAGGGCTCCACGGTGATGACCAAGTACGGGCCGGTGCGCACCGACCACATCCTGTTCATCGCCGCCGGCGCCTTCCACACCAGCAAGCCATCCGACCTCATCCCCGAACTCCAGGGGCGGTTCCCGCTGCGGGTCAACCTCAGCGCGCTGGGGGAGGAGGACTTCGTGCGCATCCTCACCGAGCCGCAGAACTCCCTCATCCGACAGTACGCGGCCCTGATGGCCACCGAGGGCGTGGAACTCGAGTTCACCCCCGAGGGCATCGCCGAGATCGCCCGCGTCGCCGCCCAGGTGAATGAGCGCACCGAGAACATCGGCGCGCGGCGGTTGCACACCATCATGGAGCGCCTGCTGGAGGAAGTGTCCTTCGAGGCCTCCGATATCGCTCCCGCACACATCACCGTCACCCCCGATTACGTACGGCAGCAACTCGCCGACGTCATCCAGGACCAGGACTTGGCGCGGTATATATTGTAACTCCGGGACCGTTTGGGACCGCGAGGAACCAACATGCCGCACGTTGGAGCGTGCTCTGCCACGGCTGAGTGAGGGTACGGGCCGCAGATGGACACGGATGAACGCGGATGTGGGGGGCGGCCGCTAGAACAGGATATGTTGGGATCAATGACTTCCGGTTGGACCGACTTGTATGGTGGCCACCTAGGGAATCAGTGTGGAGTCGGCTGGAGGTCTACGAGAGAAGAGTTCGCTGGCATCGGTGGCAGGTGCCGCCCGACACGTTTCACTATCTCTTGGTGGACCGGGACAGGTAAACAGGATGACTGTTAGGGCACTGACCCGAGTTGGATTCCTTGTTGCAGCAGTCGCGCTCGCTGTCGGCTTGCTAGTCGTGACCGAGCGGCGCCAAGAGGTGACGTCGTCGAGAGGCCGATACCAGTGGAGCGTCCTTCGCACCTTCTCTCGGTCGCAACTCCCCGGAGTGAGCGCGGATATCTCGGGGTTGTCCCGGTATGCGCTCGATCCGGTTGAGCGCTGGCTGTGGTTTGCCCCACTGTCGCACCGCTCGGGAAGCGTGTTCCGGCTCGACCTGCGAGACGGGGCGGTGACGAAGGTGGACCTGCCGGCGTCGCAAGAAGGCTCAGACCCCTTAGGGGTCGTGGCGCTGGCCACCGATGCAACAGGCCGGTTGTACGTTGTCGCCGTTGACGGAGAAGAATTCAACCGTGTGTACCTCGCCGACGCGCGCCCACCCCTGGGCCAGGTGTTGCTCGTTTACGAGGGAGACGGATTGCGTCTTGTCAAACGGACATGGTTCACGCTCCCATTCGAGATGCCGCACTCCGTGGATGAGATCAGCGTCGCTGGCAACGGATTCCTTCGCGTCACGTCGCTCGATATGTTCGCGGGACAGGTGAGAGGTCTTAGCTGTGTCTCGCCGGACGGGGAGGTGATCTGGTCCAGACGGGCGGTCTTGGGTGAGGAGATGACATGCCCAAAGGACAGAGCATCCAGACCATTCGCTCTGAGGGGAGGACTGCCCGCGTTCACACGCTCCACGAAAGTGATTGGAACTGACGGCCGAGGAGATACAGTATGTGCCGTGGACTTCGCCATTGAGACCAGCGCGGCGCGCCTGACGCCCCTTTCGGATTCGTCCGGAGTGCAGGTGTTCTCGCCGAAGGGCGTGCGGGTGGTGAACACACTGTTGCCCGACGACCTGATGCCCAAGGATGGCGAGAGGCAGCCGTTGTCAGTGCTGGTCGCGGAGTCTGGTAAAGTGTACATCCCCGAGGACTCCCGAGCGGAGGGCATCCGCGTCTGGGTCTTGTCATGGGAGCGCTAGGCGACGGCCGACGGCCGCAGATGGACGCGGATGAGCACAGATGAGGAGGGGCAGCGGGTAGAACGGCCGCAGGCGGGGCGCGCGCCGGAGGCGGACTTGCACTGTGCCACTGGCTGGCATAGGAATGCCAGCCCTACAGAAACGGCCGCAGATTGAAAATTCGCGACACGGAAAGGCGGGTGAACAAAGGCTGCCCGGCCCTACAGCACTCCATTCTCTTTTCAGTCGCTTTGTCACTCATACCGCCCTGTAGGGCGGGCTTTCCCAAGCCCGCCTGTAATTCGGGGCTTGCCACGCTAAACCGTATCGCTCTGCCTGCCTCTCCATGGCTGGCATAGGACTTGTCTGCCTTGGGCCGAATGGCAGTGTTCAGAACGGCCACAGGTGAGGCGCCTGTGGCACTGGAGGTATAGGGCGGGCGCACATGTGCTTGCCAGCGGTGAGGGCTTTGTGTTAGACTCAGATGTCGCTTCCGGCCGTTTTGGGCGGGGCCGGGCGGCATCATCTCTCGGCGGCCGCGACCCTCCCAGTCCGCGCCAGGCCTCGGCGCCAGAAGCGGATAGCGGCTCGCTACAGGAATGGGAAAGGAGTCTCACCTTGG
>JALGTT010000359.1 GCA_029821235.1 Candidatus Hebobacteria bacterium
ACCGCGGGGCAGAGATACCACCCGTGGATGGGCTTTCCGCCCAGGCCCTCGTACTCCATCACCCAGGTGGTCACCTTTCCCCCCGCGCGCGCCGCGTCCAAGGTCAACCGGTAGGGCGGCGGCTCCTCTCCCGCCTCCGCCAGCAGTTGGTCCCAGAAGGAGCCGAAGTCATCCGGCAGGCGGGCCCTCCGCCTGATCTCCGACACCCGATAGCCGGCGGCCGCCGCGGCGGAGGCCACCTGCCTCCCGCCCACCATCAGCGCCACCTCCGCGGTGTAGAAATCCGGCGCTTTCGCCCTCACCTCGAACGATGTGGTGGTGGTCTGCCTGGGCGGCAGGGTCAACGCGCGGGAGGCGGTCTGGAGCAGATCGCTTCCACACCCGGAGACCTGCGCGGAGACCGTGGCCGACAACTCCCGGTCCGCCCGGTTCTCCACTACCGCTTTCACCTCCACCGGCTCCCCGGCGGAGATCAAGCCGTCCGGCGCGTTCACCCGCGCCCTCAGGGTGATCAGGTGTTCCAGCGTGGGGCGGGGGGGATCTCCGCTGCCTCCTCTCACCCTCACTTCCACCCTCGCCCCGGGGGGCACCTTGCTCAGTTCCCACACCTGCCGCCCCAGCCACGGCCCCCAGATGCGCGTCCCGCCCAGCAGTTCCACATAGTCGCCATTGCCCGCGGTGAACCGCACATCCCCCCACCGCGCCCGCCCCGGGGCGGCCGCCTCCTCCCCGGTGCGCAGGTTGGCGGCGGCGACGATCTCCGGCGACAGCACCGCGAAATAGGATACCGGTTTCTCCCTCTGGTTGAAGAGCGCGAGCCTGATCTCCCCGCGCAGGAACTGGTACTGGATGCGGCACTTCTCCCCCTTGGCCTGCACCACCGTGGGCGAGAGTTGGGTAACGGTTTCGAGCCTCAACGGCGCCTCCGCGAACAGGAACGCGCCCAGCGAAATCGCCACGCGATCGTCCAGCAGGTTGGTGTTCCCCACCTGGAAGGAGTGCAGGTTGCCGTCCGCGCCCACCGCCGCCCGGTACCCGGGCGCCTCCACCAGGAACCCGCCGCCGGGCTGCGCCTCCACGGAGGCGAGGTGGGCCGAAGGGCGGACGCCTCCCCCCGCGCACCGCCCGGGCACCCAGGTCAATACCAGCACCAGCGCGGCCAGCAAGGGCCGCACCCGAGAAAGTAGGTTGTTGCTCACATGCCTGCGACCAGGAATAGCGGTGGGAACTCGTGCCCCGGTGAGACTACCTCTACCGACACCTCTGCCCCGGGGAAGTCGCGCCACGCCATCACACCCCGCGCCAGCGCGGAGGCAGGAAACTGCGCTGGAACTGCTGGGTGGCGTAGCGATCCGTCATCCCGGCGAGGTAATCGCACACCGCGCGCGCCAGATGCTCCCTCCCCCGCTCCATCGCCTTCTCGCCGCCGGGGACCTTCTCCGGGTGCTCCATGTAGAACCGGAACAGCATGGTGATGGTCCGCTCCACCCGCTCCCCCTCGTCCCCCCGGGCCGCACGGCGGTAGACCCGGTCGAAGAGGAAGTCCTTCAATTCATTGGTGGCGTTCCGGACCTCCTCGCTCTGGGCGAGATACGGGCCCTGCTGGCTGTGGTCCACCAGATCGGCCACCATGGTGGTGATGCGCTCCCCGTGGCTCCTTCCCAGCACCTCCACACATTCCATCGGCAGCGAGTTCGGCTCGATCAGCCCGGCCCGCATCGCGTCGTCCAGATCGTGGTTGACATAGGCGATGCGGTCCGCGTACACCACCACCCACCCCTCCAGGGTGTGGGGGCCGGACTCGGGCGGGCTCGGCAGGTCGTCCATGCCCTTGCTGTGGTTGAGGATGCCGTCCCTCACCTCCCAGGTGAGGTTCAGCCCCCGTCCCTCCTTCTCCAGGACCTCCACCACCCGCAGGCTCTGCTCCGAGTGGTGGAAACGCGCATGGGGATCGAACTCCCGGTAGACCGCGTCCAGCGCGTACTCCCCCGCGTGCCCGAAGGGAGTGTGCCCCAGGTCGTGCCCCAGCGCGATCGCCTCGGTCAGGTCCTCGTTGAGGT
>JALGTT010000360.1 GCA_029821235.1 Candidatus Hebobacteria bacterium
GCAGCAGGGCCGGCTGGTGGGCATCGGCGGGGAGCGCCGGGGCGCGCCCGCGCTGAACGTGCCGGAGACCACCCTCTTCACCATCGTCTTCATCGCCCGAGGCGAGGGGGAGACAGCGGTTAGGGTGGAGCCCGCCGGATTGTTCGACCCGGAGGGAAACGACATGCCGTTCCGGGTGGTGGAAGGGCATGTGAAAGTCCAGACAGCGGAGGAAGACCGATGAGGAGTTGTCGCACACCGTTCTTTGCCGTCATCGTCGCGCTCGTTTTGTCCTGCTTCCTGGGCATCGCAGCCGCGGAGACGCCGGTCGCGCCGGCCCCGGCCGCCCAGCCGTCCGCGGATACCGCCGCGGCCGACAAGCCCGCGCAGGAGGAGGCGATTCCGGAGCGAGTCAATGCCCTGGAGAAGGAGAACGTGATCCTGCGGGAGGACCTGGGCAAAGCGCGCCTGGAGGTGAAGAGCGATCTGGAGGAACTGGCCCGCAGGCAGGCAGAGGCGATCGCCCGCCTCAACAAGCAACTGGCCGAACTCCAGGCCAAACAGGACGCCGAGCGGGAGGCGCAGGCGCGGCGCAACCGCAAACTGTGGATAGCGGTCGGCGTGGTGGCCCTGGGGGTGCTGCTCTCGGATTGAGCGCGCCGCGCAGAGGTTTGATGTAGCGCAGGTCCCCTGACCTGCGCCCGGCCCGTCCGGGCCGGCACTGCCGCGCCCCAGCGCGCCGCGGCTACTGCGACCGCAAGATCCGCGCCAGGCAGAACACGCTGAGGCCGATGATCGCCGTCCAGCACACCGCCATCATCACGATTGCCTCAGGGGACATAGGTCTCCTCCACCCCGCCTTCCTGGTCCGGGTCGGGCCTTGGCGGAGTCACATATCCGGCCTGCTGTCTTCGCCAGGCAATCCGCACCTTCACCAGCATGGCGATCAGCAGGGCCGCCAGCATGGCCCAGCACGCCAGGATATAGGGCCTGGCCTCCTGCGCGACCTCCTTCAGCGAGAACTTCGGCACCGCCTGCTGATAGACCCAGGCGGCGAAGAGCACCGTGAGGTAGGCCACGGATATGTACATCAGATAGCGGACCGCGCCCGGCAGTTTGATCTGCGCGCCGCGGGTCAACTCCTGCCAACCGCGCTTCATCCCCACCAACCCGACGAACACCAGCGCCTCCACCAACGCCCCCAGGGGCAGAAAGATGTTGGTCGCCCAGAAGTCCATCTCGTCCAGGAACCCGAACTTCATCAGCCCCACCACCGGAACGAGACAGGCGGTGGTCATCCCCAGCAGCACCACGGTGGCCCGGTGCCGCGTCCACCCGAACTCGTCCTGGAAGAACGCGAGCAAGGGCTGGAGCAGCGACACCGAGGAGGTGATGCCGGCGAAGAACAGCAGGAAGAACCACAACATCCCGAAGAAATTGCCGGCTGGGATCTGCTGGAAGATCACTGGCATCGCCAGAAAACCGAGTTGTACCGAGCTCCCGGTCTCCGCGATCTTCATCGTCTCCATCGTGCCGAAGAAGATCACCGCCGCCGGTATCGCCAGGCTGCCGCCCAGGATCACCTCCGCGAACTCGTTGAGCGAGGCCGAGGTCAACCCCGCCAGCGCCACATCCTCGTCCTTGCGCAGGTAACTGGCATAGGTAATGATCGCGCCCAAGCCCAGGCTGAGGGTGAAGAAGATCTGCCCCGCCGCCGCCAGCCAGACCCGCGCATCCCCGAGCCGCGAGAAGTCCGGCCGCCACAGAAAGTCCAGACCTTGCGCAGGAGTGGCCACCCCCACATTGCGCAGAGTGAGGACCCTCACCACCAGCGCCACCGCCATCAAGAACAGCAGCGGCATGGCGACGCGGCTCAACTTCTCGATCCCGCCGGAGACGCCGCGCCTCACCACCAGGAAGTTCAGCGTCAGGGTGATGACGAGGAAGAGCACCGCCGGCGTCACCATCCACACCGCCTCGCCGCCGATCCCCAGGTACGAATAGAGCGCCTTCCCCATCTCCTCCCTGGTGGAGATGCCCGAGAACTTCCCCAGCGCGGAGTAGACCCCGTAGCCCAG
>JALGTT010000361.1 GCA_029821235.1 Candidatus Hebobacteria bacterium
CCTGGAAGCCTGCCAGTGCCGCAGCAGCGACCGCATCACCCGCCTTTGTCTCTTCCCTATCCTCGCCTTCTGGTTCCTCGCCCTCCTGGTCCGCTTCCCCCAATCCTGGCCCCGTTTCATCACCGCCCGCGGTAAACTCTCCTTCCTCTCCCTTGCCCTGGAGTGGCTCGACGCCCCTCCCTCTCTCCGTAAAGCCCTCTCCCAGGAAGCCAAAAGTGCGTAACCGTCAGAGGCGTGTAGTCTTGACATGCTTGGTTGTTTCGTGCTATGCTCCAGCGGGTCAGAGTAGGGGTCGGAGGGTGGTCTCTGGCGACGAGGAGGGGCTGCAAATGGCGCGGGGGAAGGTGAAGTGGTTCAACCCCCAAAAAGGCTACGGATTCATAGAGGTGGAGGGTAGCCGGGACGTGTTCGTCCACTATTCGGCGATCAGGATGGATGGGTTCAAGACCCTGCAAGAGGGCCAGCCCGTCGAGTTTGACCTGATCGAAGGCGAGAGGGGCCCTCAGGCCCTGAACGTCTCACCTGAGCAACCGATCTAGTAGCCGAGTCTGCCCTGGATGTCACCGGGGCCCGCAGGGTGCCGGTAGATAATTGCGCGCGGGTGCCGGCCCTCCTGCAGCGCCCCCTCAGCCATTGATGACGACTGCCGTTCCCTCCTGCCGCGCAATGTCCGCCGCCTCCGCCACTGCCACCGCCGCCCGTCCCTCCGCGGCGGTGAGCAGGGGAGGCTCATCGCGGCAGACCCACCCCACGAAACTCGTCAGTTCGAGTTCTGTCGAGTCGGGGCCGGAAAGTGACTCGGCCTCCACCCGGGTGGGTTGACCGTTACCTGCCCCGTATTCGAGATAGGTATAGGGGCTGTCCATCACCGCGTAGCCGCGGGAGAACAGAATGGCCAGGTATTTCGTCGGCGCGGAGGCGATGGCAGCCACGGAGAGCACCCCGGTGGCCCCGGCGCCTCCGCCCGATGGCGCGAAGTCCATGAGGATGGAGGCGATGTCGTCGAAGTCGTGCACCTGGCTCCCGTATCGCCCGCCCGCATACTGCACCCGGCGTGTGGGCCCGAAGATGGCGTGGAAGAGATCTATCTGGTGAATGCCCATGTGGAAGAGGACGCCGCCCGAATGCGCGCGGTCGAGGTGCCAGATACCGCTGTCCCGTTCCTTGAAGCCGTCGAAGAAATAACTCGCATATCCGTATACCGGCTCGCCGAGGTCGCCGCTCTCCGCGATCTCCCGCAGCCGGCGGCTGAGGGGCAGAAGACGGCTGTTGTGGCCGACCATCAACTTCACACCGGCCCTCTCGCAGGCGGAGATCATCTGGTCGCAGTCGGCGACCGACAGCGCCATCGGTTTCTCGCAGAACACGTGCTTGCCGGCCTCCGCGGCGGCCACCGTGTGCGTACAGTGAAGGTGGTTCGGCGAAGCGATCAGCACCGCGCCGATCTCCTTGCGGTCCAGCAACGCCTCCAGGGAGTCCACCGCGGAAACGCCGATCTCCCGCGTAAACGCCTCCCGGGAGCCGGGGAAGGGGTCGAATCCCGCCGTCATCTCCGCCTCGGGGACGTGTTCCTGGATCGCTGCCGCCAACGCGCGCCCCATGCGGCCACATCCTATCAGTCCAATGCCGAGCCTGCTCACTCCGTTCCTCCATCTCCAGCAAGCACCACGTCGGGCCGGGCCCGCTGCCATATCTCCTCCAGTAGGTCCTCCACCGACTCGCCCTCCTGTGCCCGCACCAGCATCTGGAGGCGCGTCCCCTCCACGGTTTCCGGTCCCATCGAGGCGGCGCATAGCCGCTCGCCGAGGGAGTGGAAGCAAAACTCCTGGAGCACGGCCTCCCGGGGAAGCAGGGAGGCGTCCAGGTCGGCCACCCGGGCCGCCACTTCGTCGGCGTCCACGCGCACCGGCCGTCCCCGCTTGTCCCTCACCCGGTCGCAACTCACCAGCCCGCGCTGAATCACCGCCTCCGGTATGCGTATCCCCATCAACTCCAGCCGCAGCGCCTCCCTCCTGGCCGCCATTCTCGCCTCCGCCTCCGCCTGATCGCGCTGGTCCAGCGCCTCCCTCCTGGCCGCCATTCTCGCCTCCGCCTCCGCCTGATCGCGCTGGTCCGGAGCGACCAGGCCGAAGAGCCGGCATGCGAGCGGCCGCCGCTCGTAGATCTCGCAGCCCGAGGGGGTGAGAAAGACGCAGGTGCGCTCCGGCTCGATCCAGGAGAAGAACACCTCCCGCAGCGCGCGGCGCAACAGTTCCTCCCGGCGCGCGGCCGGCAGTTCGAGCAGCATGCTCACCGCGTGCAGGTGTTCCACGTAGAACAATCCCGGGCTCTCGAAACAGCACCGCGCACAGTTGTCGCACGTCACCTCGGGGAAGGAGGCGTACACCTCCACCAGGGAGTCGAAGAGCCCCTG